>JBBIMS010000019.1:0-12216 GCA_037444285.1 Candidatus Aminicenantota bacterium
AAAAATTAGGAAAAGAGAGATTTGATGAACTTATAAAGAAAATCCTCGACTCTCTCAAATAAAAAGGCATCAAGCCAGAAGATTTAACTTATACTTTGACACTTAAAAAACCAAAATTTAAAATATTAAATAATGTCTATTTTCGAAGGGCTAAATCCAAAGCAGAAAGAAGCAGTTGAATACACTGAATCACCATTACTGGTAATTGCAGGTGCTGGCTCAGGCAAGACAAAGGTAATTACCCATAAGGTTGCATACTTAATTACAAAGGGTTTTGAGCCTGAAAGTATCCTTGCCCTTACCTTTACCAACAAAGCAGCTGATGAGATGAAGAGAAGGATTTCTGCTCTTTTAGGAGAGGAGTTTAAAGACCTTTGGAGCATGACCTTCCACGCATTCTCAGCAAGAATCCTGAGGATTCTGGGGAAAATTATAGGAATCCCTTCAGATTTTTCCATAATAGACAGGGAAGATCAGAAAAATATTTTAAAGGAAATTTTGCTTAGCCATGAGCTTGAACTTGGAAGAGCCTTTGTCAATTCCTTTGTTGAGAAAATGGGATATACAAAGAGTTCCCTGACATTTTATCCATCTGAGGAATTCCTTTATCAGAGATTGTTCAGAGAAAGAGAAGTTGAACTTTTCAATCTTTACCATAAAGAACTGAAAAAGCTGAACTGTCTTGATTTTGACGATCTTATATTGAAGTGTATAGAGCTTCTTAAAAATCCTGATAGTGAGAGACTGAAGCGTCGATTCAAATATATCTTAATTGATGAGTTTCAGGACACATCTCCGCCTCAATACGAGATAGTAAAATTGCTTTCCTGTGAGGGAATTACAGCAGTTGGAGATGAGGATCAATCAATATACAGCTGGAGGGGTGCAAATCTTGAGAACATATTGAGGTTTGAGGAAGATTTTCCGGAAGCTAAAATAATAAAACTTGAGGAAAATTATAGAAGCACAAAGCTCATTTTAATGGGTGCTCAGGAGGTTATAGTAAAAAATTCAAGAAGAAGAGAAAAATATCTTTTTACAAATAATCCCCACGGAGAACCCATAATTTATTTTATTGCAAAAAATCCCGTTGAGGAGGCAAAATTTATTGCAGAGGAGATAAGAAAAATAAAAGAGGAGGATAGAAACCTCCTTCCTGTTGCAATTTTTTACAGGGTGAATCAGCAATCCCGAAACATTGAAGAGGCTCTTTCTGCAATGAAAATTCCCTACAAGCTAATTGGAGGAATAAGATTTTATGAGAGAAAGGAAATAAAGGATGTAATTGCCCTTTTGAGGATTATCCTGAATCGGGATGATGATTTATCTTTCAAAAGGGTTCTGACAGAAATTGTGGGAGGAATAAGCAGGAAATCTGTTCAGAAAATAGTTGATGTATCCGAGAAAGAGAGGATTTCAATATATGAAGGAACAAAAATTTTTATTGAACAAGCTGGAAAAGGTGCAAAGGAAGAACTCCATGAGCTATTTAAAAGGCTTGATGAGTGGGAAAAAGATTATTCAAAGATACCTCCATCTGAACTTGTTGCAAATATTGTAAAATACCTAACCATGAAGGAGATTTACGAGGAAGAAAGAATTGAGAACCTTGAAGAGCTTGTAAAAGGAATATCTGAAATGGAAAAGATTTACCCTGATATAACCCTTCGTGATGTGGTTGACAATTTATCTCTGAGGTCAGACTCTGACCTTGAGGAGCATCCAATGGTCAATCTTATGACCCTTCACATATCCAAGGGGCTGGAATTCCCGACTGTATTTATTGCTGGAGTTGATGAGGGTATTCTACCCCACAGAAAATCTCTCTCCAATCATGATATCGAGGAAGAGAGAAGGTTATTTTATGTGGGCATGACAAGGGCAAAAAAAAGACTATACTTAACTTCTGGAGGAAATCCATCAAGGTTTCTTGAAGAGATTCCAGAGCATCTTAAAATAAATGGAGGAAGCAAAAAATTAGAAGATGAAGGGGCTTTTTTTATTGGAGATTTTGTCCACCATAAAAGTTTCGGGGTTGGAAAAGTTTTAAATGTAAGGGGGGATGGAGCGGAGCAAATTCTAACAATAAGGTTTGGAGATGGTGTAAAAACTATAATCTCAAAGTATTCAGGGATGAAGAAAATTTTAAGGGATGAGAAAGAATAAATTCCAATTTTCTACTTTCTCCTTTCTGTTATAAATCTATTGTAAAGATAAACTCCTGAAATTGATATAACTCCCATAAAGGCTACTATTCCCCACATAACTGGAGCGGATCCGAAGATTTCAGCAGGGGTGCGATTGGATATAAATCTCTCAAAGAGAAAACCTCCCATGGGAGCTCCGATTATTGTTCCAAGAGCAATGGGAAGGTTTGCATATCCGAGATAAAGCCCTTCTTTCCCCTTTGGAGCTATTGCTCCAATATACTGATATATTCTGGGAGAGGCAAACATTTCTCCAAAAGCCATGCAGGCAATAGAGAAGAGAATAAATATTCCTCCCAAAGGAAGTTTAAGCCCTATTAATGAAACACTTTTAAATACATCGAGCTTTGAAATATAGGGAAAGATATTTATTAACATTCCAAAAATTGTAATTGTTATTCCTACCATTATTGATTTCAATGGTGTCCAGTCTTTTGATATTCTTGTTACAAGAAGTTGAAAAAGAACTATTGAGACAGGATTTACTATTGTATAAAGCTCAACAGGAGCATTCTTATCTATGAATCGAAGGAATAGAGGAATGAGGTTGTAAATCTGAACATAAATGATCCAGAAGAAACCGATTACAATAAGAAAAAATACAAATTTGAGATTTTTTAATACAGTAAATAGCCCTAAAACAGCATCTCCGAGTGTTCTTGGCTTGTCAACCCCCTCAGTCTTTTCACCCACATATCTCGGCTCTGAATAGGCAAAAATTATGGCAAGAAGACCTGCGAAGGAAAATGATGTTGCAACATAAGAAAAGATGGAAGGGATTCCAAAGTTAGTCCTTACAAAATAAGAAACAGTCCTTCCAAGCATTGAACCAATATTGATTGTCATATAAAAAATTCCAAAACCAAGGGCAGAATTAACACCTGATGTTTTCTGGACTGTCCCTGAAATGCAGGGTTTGACAAAGGAACCCCCAATACCTATAAGAAGAATCCCTATTAAAACTGGTATTGTATAATCAGGTTTTTCATAACCAACAAATTTCGGCCAGAACTTCTGAACCGTTCCAACTACAAGATAACCGAGAAAAAGGAGAAGAAAAGTGAAGGATAGAGATTTTTTGAAACCAAACCGATCCGCAATTGTTCCACTCAAAGGAGGAAGGAAATAAAGGAGTCCCCAGAGAATTGTTCCATTGAGGAATGTTGATTTTGTTGGTGCCATCCCAAGAACTTCGTGGAAATAAATAACGACAAAGGATGCTACAGCATAGTAGGCAGCCCTTTCAAGAAGCTCTATTGTGTTTGCAACCCAGAAGGTCTTGGGAAAACTTACCTTTTCACCCATTTCTACTCCTCTAAAGCAAAATTAAAGTTTATTTTACTTTTTCTTAATTTTATTTACAAGCTAAATCGGAAGCCTGTAGACAACCTTCACTAAGAAGATATTGTCAGCTGGGGTTTTTAAAAGAATATCTAAATCTCTCCTGAAATTGAATTCTCCAGGATAAGCATAATCCGCGCGAGTCTGTGTCCAGACAAAATAGAGAACAGAGCCAGGGAGATACTCCCATCTTAGAACAGCTGTCCCCCTCAAAGATTTAAAGTTAAAGTCAGGATTGTAGAAGGAGAAAGGGGAAGCAATTCCATCTCCGTCGGGATCAACAGTGTAGAAACCATCTTCAAAATCGATTCTTGAATTTCCTTCTCCAAAAACATTAAAATCATAAGTTCTCGGTCTTGCAAGCTCTTTAAATTTCGAGTATTTCCCAACAGCTAAAAATGGCTGCAGGTAGAGTTGAAATGTCAATTTTGGATTGAATGTCCAGTTCACCCTTATGCTTGAAGAGAGATTTTTTGATTTCAGATCAGCAAAGATATATCTGGCTCCGTAAGTATCTTTCATAATAGGGTCATCCACTTTTTTTACCCATTGGGAAGTTGAATAAGTATAGGAATATTCAGGACCAAATGAAATTGATATGTTACTCTTGGGTTTCCATCGAAGGGAAATTTCTGATTCCCATGAAAGATCTCCTGATTTTGAAGCTGAGTAATTAAAATCGAGGGAAAGGACAACAGGCTTTCTACTATCACTGTAAATATCTAAAAAACCAAAATATCCCGAGGGGCTGACAGTTAGAGGACCTCCCCTTGTAAGATTTTTGTCAAGAGACTTCGGAAAGAATCCTGTTGTGAGATCAAATTTCCAATAGTTTAGAAGCTGGGTATTGGCAAATAGAAAGTAACCCTCTCCAAACTTGTTTCCACCAAAATCATAGTTTCGAAATGTCGCAACACCAATAGACCAATTTCTAAATATTTTGCCAGGTTTAAACCATGCATATCCAGAGAGAATGTGAGTATTTATGATATCACCTCCCCACTGAAATCCAAGATCATTGGAATCGAACCCAGGAGAGATTACACCAATTGCAGAATTGAAAAAGAAATTCCCCCTTTCCTTACTGAGCATAAACCTGCCTGCCCATCCTTTTAAAGAAGTTGCATTTTCATCAAGATTCAAATGCTCTGCATCAGGTCTCTGGAAATAATGCTGGGGTGCCATCTGGAGCCTCAAAATATCTTCTTTACTCCCTTCCACTGAACTCCCTCCAAGCCAACCTGTTAAAACCCATGTCTTCTCTTTATCGAGAAATGTCCATCCATCAAAACCAAGACAGAAAGCTCTTCTGTTCAAAATTGAGCTCAGATTTTCATTCCTCAAATCCCTCAAAACTGAAGTCGCAATCAATCCAATTCCCTGTCTTCCATCATTAAATTCCTTTTGTGTCCTTAAAACTCCGTAATAGGAAAATGGCTCAATTTCCTCTTTAAAACGCTCCCCATTCAAATCTATTTCTGCATATTCCCTTTCAGTTATTGCATTTGTAAAACCAAGATTCCAGCCTGATATCTTCCCTGTGATTTTGAAAGCGCCAAGGATTGTTGTTCTCTCAGGGAGACTAACATAGTCATCTCTTGAGACATTTCCTTTAGGAGCCCCACCTATTCTCCTGCTGTAAAAGAAGGATGGGTTTCCCCAATTGAAGGAAGAGTAATTTGTTGCTCCTCCATAACCAAATTCAAATATGTTTGCTCCTTCTATAAAGAATGGCCTTTTCTCCTCATAAAAAGTTTCAAAGGCTGTTAGATTGATGACTGCTGGATCAACCTCTACCTGTCCAAAATCAGGATTTATGGTCGCATCAAGGGTGAGATTACTCTTTAGTCCAATCTTAAAATCAACCCCAGTTCCTCCAAAAATTTCTTTACCCTTTCTGAATGGATCTCCTGGCTCTGGTGAATAATTTTCCAGTTTTCCCACTGAATAGGGGAAAAGATCAGCCAGCCTTCCTGGTTTTATATTCTCTATTCCAATCAACCTGGCAAAATGGGAAACATAGCCCCTCTCCTCTTTTGGTATCCAGACAAAATCGTTCTTCTCATTCTTTCTCTTTATAAATCTGTGAAAATTAACCCCCCATGTATAAATCTCCTTTCTGGGAAAGCGCAACTGATTAAAAGGGATCTTTATCTCAACACACCATCCCTTTTCATCTATTTTTGCTCTCCACTCCCAGATCCCATCCCATGTAAAATCCTTCCAGCCATCGTTGTAAATAACTGCATCGGCAATTGAACCAGATGGGTTAACCACAAACAAAAAACCACTCCTTCTGTCAAAATAGGGATCAGCAGCAAAGGAGAAGGAATCAGAATCAACAATTTCATCCCTTCTGACCAATCTACTTATAATTTTATTGGGCTCAGAGTCATAAAGCCTTGCTGCAACATATAGAAAACTTTCATCGTAAGCGACCCAGACCTCTGTCTTTTCTGTTGGTTCTCCTCCATCAATTGGATCTGATTGGACAAAATCTGAGTATCCATTCCCACTCCATACATCCTCATTTAGTATTCCATCAATTTTTACTTTCTCATTTGTTCTTTTTGCCTGAACAATTTTTTCAGAAGAGCTGAAAAGAAGAAATGGAAGTAAAAAAATTGCAATAAAACAGGTAGCAGATCTCATAAATCCTCCCAATTTTTTGTCTATATAATTTAAACGCCTTTAGAATTAAAAAGGTTCCTTAAAAATTAAGAATGTCAAAACAATTAAAAATTTAAATTCCGATTTTTAAATTATTGCTTGACTACAATTAATTTTGATGATTTAATAAATAAGGATGCTTAAAAAATGAGAAAGAAATTTCTTTTAATTATAATCTGCTTCTTAATAGCAGTTCCAGGTTTTGCAGCTATAATCACAATTGAAGTTAACATGCCTATCCATCCCATATCTTCAGAGTTCATAGTAAAATCCATTGAAAGAGCAGAAAGAGAAAATGCAGACCTCATTTTAATAAAGCTCGATACCCCTGGAGGGCTTGAGTCCTCCATGAGGGAAATAATTAAAAAAATTTTGAGTTCAAAGGTTCCAGTTGCAGTATGGGTTTTCCCTCAGGGAGGAAGGGCTGCATCTGCTGGTTTTTTCATAACAATATCAGCTGATATTGCCATAATGTCACCAGGAACCTCAATCGGAGCAGCTCATCCTGTTTCAATACCTATTGGTGGTGAAAAACCGGACAAGACAATGGAGGAGAAGGCTGCTCAGGATTCTTCAGCCTTTGCAAAATCCATTGCAGAAAAAAGGGGAAGGAACATGAAGATGGCTGTAGATGCTGTTTTGCAGAGCCTTTCCTACAGCGAGACAGAAGCTCTCAAAGGAGGATTAATTGATTTTGTCGCCACAAACCTTGATGAGATAATCGAAAAATTTGATGGGAAAAAGATCAAAAGATTTGATCAGAAAGAGGTTGTTCTAAAATTGAAGGGGAAGAATATAGAAGAAATTAAAATGAACTTCAGGCAGAAGTTGCTTTCAGAGGTTGCTAATCCAAATGTTGCTCTAATTCTAATGATGCTGGGATTGCTTGGTCTCTATTTTGAGTTTAGCAATCCAGGAGCAATTTTACCTGGTGTTCTTGGTGCAATTTCCCTTCTCCTTGCCTTTTTTGCCTTCCAGATCCTTCCTGTCAACTATGTTGGCCTCCTTCTCATTCTTCTTGCAATAGGTCTTTTTGTAGCTGAAATAAAAGTTCAGGGCTTTGGAATTCTCGGAATTGGAGGTATAATATCAATGATTTTTGGATCTATGATACTTTTTAATTCAACAATTCCTGGCCTAAAGCCTGACCTTTCAATTGTCATAACTGTTTCGATAATCTTTGGTCTCCTTTTCCTCTTCTTCCTTTACATATCCCTTAAAGCCCACACTCATAAAGTATCAACTGGTGCTGAAGGTCTCATAGGAGCCGAAGGTGAAGCTATTACAGATATTTCTCCGAAAGGGAAGGTTTTTATTCAGGGAGAGATATGGGATGCCCACTCCTCTACACCGGTACCAAAAGGAGCAAGCGTTAAAGTTGTTAAGGTAGCTGGCTTGAAGGTAGAGGTAGAACAAATTAAGGAAAAAGATTAAACTAAAAACTTAAAATAAAAGGAGGAAAAATGGGAACTTTGTATGTAATACTGGCTCTGATTGTGATACTCCTCTTCAGCTGGGTTAAAGTTTTGAGAGAGTATGAGAGAGGGGTTATTTTCAGACTTGGTAGGCTCCTTCCCAGACCAAAGGGTCCTGGACTCATTCTCGTGTTTGCACCCATTGATAGAATGGTAAGAATCTCTCTGAGAACCATTGTCCTTGATGTTCCAGCGCAAGATGTAATTACAAGGGATAATGTCTCTGTTAAAGTTAATGCTGTTGTTTACTTTAGAGTTGTTGATCCGAATCTCGCTGTTACTGCTGTTCATGATTATCTATATGCAACATCTCAGATTTCCCAGACCACCTTAAGGTCTGTTCTCGGACAGGTTGAGCTTGATGAGCTTCTTGCAGAGAGGGAAAAACTCAACATTAAACTTCAGGAGATAATAGATAAGCACACTGATCCTTGGGGAGTAAAGGTTCAGGCAGTTGAGATAAAGCATGTAGACTTACCTGCAGAAATGGTTAGAGCCATCGCAAAACAGGCAGAGGCAGAAAGGGAGAGAAGGGCAAAAATAATTCATGCAGAGGGAGAATTGATGGCATCCCAGAAATTGAAGGAAGCTGCTGACACCTTAATAAAGAACCCAATTACTGTTCAGCTCCGTTATCTTCAAACATTGACAGAGATCGCCACAGAGAAGAACTCAACAATCATATTCCCTGTTCCAATTGAGTTCCTTAAAGCACTCTTTGCAAAGGAATAAATTTCTACGATGGCAGAGAGAAGATCTGATAGGGAAGTTGTTCTTACATCTTCTCAAGTCCTCATAATCCTTTTGTTGCTTGTTATATTAATGAGTGTTGTTTTTGTTCTTGGAATTTCTGTGGGCAAGAGGCAGAAAATAGCTTCTGCCCAAAAGGAACCGGAAGAGCTTCCGCCAGTTATTTTAAAGGAAACCGAACCTGAGAAGAAAGCCCAGGAAGTAGAGAAAAAAGAGGAGAGCCCAAAAAGGGAAATTATAACTGTTTCAAAATTTTATTTCATCCAGATAGGAGCATTCTCATCAGAAGCCTCTGCCCAATCCTTTGCTGAAAAATTCAGGGAAAAGAACTATTCAGTAAAGGTTGTTCCTCCATTGCCTCAAGATAAGACACCTGTTTACAGGGTTAGAGTGGGTCCATACTTAAAATTTGAAGAGGCAAAAGATGTTCTTGGGAAATTAAAGCAGACAGGTAAAGAAAATTACTTTATTGTCAGTGAAGAGGGAAGGTGAGCACAAAGAAAGGTTTTTTAGAGGCTTTCTGTAGAATCTTTCCATGGCTTAAAGATTTGAATGAGGAGGATTTTCCCATCCTCTCAACTTTATTCAATGAAAAGAGATTCAATGTGATTCAATTCCTCAAGATTATTGAGGACGAAATTGGACTTGGCTTTTACGAAGGTGGTGAAATTCCTGTTGATAAATCACTGATCCCCCTCATACCCAGAGAGATCGCCTCATCCTATGGAATTATTCCCCTTAGAAAAGATAGGGGTAAAGTAGTTGTTGGAGTTCCTTTCAATACTTCTTCCAAGATTTTAAGGGCAATTGAAGAATTAATTGATTCAAAAATAAAACCAATCTATCTTCCTATAAAACCGATCAAGGAAGCAATCGCTAAAAATTATGGGGAAGTTGAGATAATGGATAAAATTCTCACTGTTCTGGATGAGAGAAGGGGGGTAATTCCAGCAAAAATAGATTCTCTCACAGCTTCCTCTTCTGCGGAGGACTGGTTGAGGTGTTTAATTGCCGAAAGTGTTAAGAAAAGATCGAGAAGGATAGACTTTGTTAAGAATGAAGAGGGGGTTGAGGTATGGATAAATGGAGAAAAAGGAATTGAAAGAATAGCATCTATTCCTGAATCAACATATGACCTAATTTTAAAGAAGATCGCCTTCTATGTTAATACTCACTTCAGAGACTTCTCCTCTCCTCTTTCAAGAAGAACAAAGGTTTTAATGAAGAGCAAGCTTCTTTATCTAAACATAGTTAATTTCCCCTGCGTTAACTCATCAATTTTAAGCCTTGAAATCTGGGACCCCTCCTTAATTTCCAATGAATTCGCTGAAGCTATTAAGCCTGTCAAAGCCTCCCTTCAAGTTATTGAGAAGCTAATAAAAGACAGAAAGGGTGTTATATTCTTCCTTTCTGGAGAGAGTTCGCTGGAAAAGTCGTTCCTTTACGAGTTCCTTTTCTTTCTCAGGAAGGAATACAAATTAAAGAAAATCGTTTCCCTTGAGAAGGAAATTCTTTCCTTTGTCCCATTTCTAAATCAATTCTGTTATGAGCCCAATCTCCTTTTAAAAACTCTAAACAAAGCCATAGAGACTCAACCAGAAGTCATGTTTTTAGAAATTGATGATAAAAAGGATTTGAAATCGGTTCTTGTATACGGGTCAAGGACATTCCTTCTGGTTAAACCTCCTTTTGAAAGATTGGATGAGCTACAGGTTTTCTTAAGGGAGTCGAAGCTAATACCAGCAATTAAGGCGGGAGTTATAAATGGAATTTTAATTTCAAGGGCTTTCAAGAAAATTTGTCCCAACTGCAGCGAAAGGATAGAAGTCCCTGATGAGCTAAAAGATATTGGATTGCAGGGAGAGATTAAGATTAACAAAGGATGTTACATCTGTTCTGGGGAATTCAGCCCCTTTACTTTCATTCTTGATTTCATACCAGCCAGCAAAGAGAGTCCTGAACATATTTTACTCGTTAAGTCGAAAATTGTTGATTTTGCACTGGAGAAGGTAAACAAGGGAACTGTTGAAATGGAATCCTTTATAGACTTTATCTTGAAAACTCAGGATTTTTAGCTCCAAAAAATTGAAAAAGTGAAGAATCGCTGAAATGGGATTTTTTTTATATTTTTTCCTTCCATTTCTTTCAGGAGCTCTGACCTATCTTTCCTTTGAAAGGATTTCATTATTCCCAGTATCTTGGTTTTCCCTATCAATACCATTTTTAATACTAATTAAAAAAAGAGGATACCCCTTTCTAATTGGCTTTTCATGGGCTTTATCCTTTTATACCATCTCCCTTTACTGGTTAATAAATGTCATGTCCCACTATGGAAATCTCAACTTCTTCCTGTCAGTGGTTCTCTTCCTCTTGCTTGTTTCTTCCATCTCCATTCTGTTCGGTCTTGTTTTCCTCCTGATAAATTTTGCGGGCAAATTTCTTCCCCTCTTAGAATTTATTATATTTCCTTTTTTATGGGTCTCCCTCGAATACATTCTTTCCTTTCTCCTTACCGGTTTTCCCTGGAATCTCATGGGTTACTCCCAGATTCATTTTATCCCCTTTATTCAAATATCATCAATAACAGGTGTTTACGGAGTTTCTTTTATTATCATTTTTTTAAACTCCTCAATTGCGGTATCGGCAAAAACAAAAAAATTAAAATGGCTGATATCTGCACTCATTATTTTCATTTTCAATTTTCTTTACGGGCTCTATGTTCTAAATAAAGACTACAATAGAGAAAAATCCATAAGAGCAGCAGTTGTCCAGGGGAACACCAGCATGGAAGATGATATGCTCGCTAAAATAGATCTTCTTGAAAAAAAACTGGCAGATTACATTGAGATGAGTAAAAAAGCAATAGATTTAAATACAAAATTAGTAATATGGCCAGAGACATCTGTTCCAATACTTTTCAGATATGACCCGAGAAAGGAAATGATTCTTGAGCTTTCAAAAAGAAATAACACTTTCCTTCTTGTCAGTTTTACTGATTGGAGGGAAGGGAAATTTTACAATTCTGTTTTTTTAATTTCACCTGAGGAATCGATTTCTTCTGTATACGACAAAATACATCTTGTTCCCTTTGGAGAGTATGTTCCCTTCAAGAAAATTTTTGGGTTTTTTGAGAGCATAACAAAAGAAGTTGGAGATTATACCCCAGGTAGCAAACTTGTTCTTCACTCAGTAAAGAATTACAAATTCGGTTCCCCAATTTGCTATGAGATAATCTTCCCGGATCTCGTTAGAAGATTTGTGAAGGAAGGCGCCCAATTCCTTGTAACAGTTTCCAATGATGGATGGTTTGGAAAGAGTGATGCCCCCTATCAACATTTTTCAATTGCTTCAATGAGAGCTGTTGAAAACAGAAGGTTTCTTATTAGGTCAACTTCCACTGGAGTTAGTGGAGTTGTAGATCCTTTTGGAAGGGTATTGAAGAAAATTGATGTTGGAAAAATGGAATTTGCAATTGAAGATATTTACCCGATAAATGAGAAAACATTTTATTCAAATCATGGTGATGTTTTTGCCCAATCCTGCTTGACTATCTCAGGGATTTTATTTATTCTTTCATTATGGAGGAGATATGGAATTAGGAGAGGCAAGAAAAGAGCTTGAAGAAATTAGAAAAAGGCTTGAAGAACTAAGAGGTTTTCTTTGAAATAGATAAAAAGAAATTACTCCTTGAGGAAATAAATAAAAAACTCACAGAATCCGATATCTGGAAAAAGCCAAAGGAAGTAGGAGAGCTCTCAAAAACAAAGAAATAT
>JBBIMS010000020.1:0-9456 GCA_037444285.1 Candidatus Aminicenantota bacterium
CCTTAAAATTCTTGCTCCCTTAAAGAATATTTCTCCAGAAATCACAATTGCCCTTGGAAAGCCCCAGTTTGAAGCGGGAAAAGGGAAGGTGAGAAAGGGAGTTATTAAGGATTTAGAGCTTCTTAAAGAGACCCTTTTCAATCTGGGAGAAGAAATTGAAAGAATTGGTTTTTCAATAAAGGGAATCCATGAATCTGCTATAAGGGGAGAAAAAGGGAATAGAGAATTTTTCTTTCTCCTTTCTTTAGGAACAGAAGGTAAATTTAACTGGAGAAGATTTTTACAAAAACTAAAATGATAAAAAAAATCGGAATACTGGCAAGACCTTGCACAGAAGGGATAGGCTCTATATTAAGATATGTTATTGAATGGGCAAAGGGAAAGGGGATTGAGATATTTTGTGATTTGGAGGCGGGGAAGATTCTTGGAATCAAAGGTGAGGAAAGGGAGAATTTACCTCAGAAATCTGACCTGATAATTGCCTTTGGAGGAGATGGAACAATACTTAGTGTAGCCTCTGAGTGTGCAATAGCTAAAAAGCCTGTTATGGGTGTAAACCTTGGAACACTTGGCTTCCTTGCAGAGTTTGGCAAGGAGGAAACAATAGACTCCCTGGAGAAAATAGTAAAAGGGGGAGCTTTAATATCAAAAAGAACAATGCTGGAGATAAATTATAAAGATGAAAAGTTCCTTTCCCTCAATGAGGTGACAGTTTCAAAGGCATTCTCGACTCGAATGATCGAATTGAATGTCTTTATTAATGAGACTCTCCTTGCCTCAATAAGAGGGGATGGACTTATTTTTTCAACAGCAACTGGTTCAACAGCCTACTCCCTTTCTGCAGGTGGACCAATTCTTGATCCTTCTCTTGAGTGCATTATAATGACACCAATATGTCCTCACACTCTTTCGGTAAGACCAATTGTTCTACCCCCCTCAGCCCATATTAGGTTGGAATCTGAGGAGTTTGAAGATGGAGTCCACATAACAATTGATGGAAAATTAAGAACTAACTTTGAGAAGGGTTCATCTCTCTACATTAAAAAATCACCCCATCATCTTCTCCTCGTTCGCTCCTTTCAAAAAGGTTTTTACGAACTCCTCAGAGAGAAGCTTCGCTGGAGCGGGAAACTGATGGGTTGATTTTTGAAACCTTTTGTCCTTTAAAAATGTCTTAAATTATGGTATACAATAAAAGATGAGGAGTTAAGCATGAAAAGATTATTAATAATCCTATTTTTAGTATCTTTAAGCCTTTCTGCATACTCCTCTGAAATAATCGAGAGAATTGATGTGATTGGTAATAGGAAGGTTGGAAAGGATACAATACTCTTCTACATGAAGAGCAGGGAGGGGGATGAGTTCAATGAGGAACTGGTTTACAATGACTTTAAAACTCTATGGTCAACAGGTTTCTTCTCTGATTTAAGAATTGAAAAGGAGAAGGGGAGCTCAGGGTATGTCCTCAAAATATATGTGGAGGAGAATCCTGTTGTTAAGAGTGTTGAGTATAAAAAGAGCAAAAGCATAAAAGAGGAGGATATAAAAAATAAACTTAAAGAGAAAAACATAAGTCTTCTTCCCTACTCCTATTTTTCTCCTTACAAGATAATGAAAGTTGAGGAGGTGATAAAGGAAATTCTCCAATCCAAGGGTCTTGTTAATGGCAAAGTAAATACAAAGATTAAGAAAGATAAGGGAGAGGTTGAAATAACCTTTGAGATAGACGAGGGTTCAAAGGTAAGGGTTGGGGAGATTACCTTTGAAGGGAATAAGAGACTCTCTTCAGGAGCCCTCAGGAGAGGGATGAAGGAGATAAAAAAGCACGGAATTATTTCCTGGATTACATCTAAGGATGTTTACTCCCAGGAAAAGCTTGAAAAGGGAATTGAAAAGTTGAAGGAATACTATCAAAGCAAAGGTTTCATGGAAGTTAGGATTGGGACTCCAAGAGTCGAGAGGATCAAGAAAAGGAATATATTTCTTTCAAAGAAGGAAATGCTCAAGCTCGTTATTCCCGTTGAAGAAGGTCCTCAGTACAGGCTCGGCTCGGTAAAGATTGTAGGGAATAAAGTTCTTCCTGCAAGAATTCTTGAACATATTCTTAAAATGAAGAAGGGATATGTTTATAATATAAAAAAGAGAAACAAAGGGATAGAGGAAATTCAGAAACTGTATGGAGAGGGAGGATACTTTTATGCTCAGATCATGCCAATAGAAAATCTTGATCCTGAAAAGAGACTTGTCCATCTTGAGCTTCATGTTCAGGAGAATGACCAGTGTTACCTTGGAAAGCTTGAATTTAAAGAGAATACCTTCACAAAGGATTTTGTTATAAGAAGGGAATGGTTACTCCGCGAAGGTGATATTTTTAACACAAAGCTCTTTGAACTTAGTCTTAAAAGGGTAAAACAGCTTGGACTTGTTGATTTTGAAAAATTTCCAGAAGTAAAGCCAGATCCTTCAGATCATAGGAAGATAAATGTTTCAATGGAAGTAAAGGAGCTTCAGAGAAGCTCCATACAATTTACAGGTGGATACAGCGGTCTTGAAGGACCCTTTGTTGCTCTTTCCTATCAAACAGTAAATTTCCTTGGAGGTGGAGAGGTCTTTGATGTGACCCTTCAAACAGCAAAAAGGGGTAGAAATTACAGGGTTGGTTTTTCAGAGCCTTATCTTTTTGACCTTCCAATGACTGTAGGGTTAAATCTTTACAACAGTGCCCTTGAGTACGCATGGTTGTATACAAGAAGGGATAAAGGCATTGACTTTACATTCTCAACGAGAATTTACAGATTTTTCAGGTTCGATTTCTCATATACAAACGCATTCATTGAGGTAAAGGATGTTAATGAAGATCTTCTCTGGAGTCTTCCCTGGTATTACTGGTCAATAGGGAAACAGAGGATTTCAAGTATCCTTCCTACAATTTACTATTCATCTATTGATAGCCCGATTGACCCAACAGAAGGTTCCCTTTATCTCCTCTCGATGAAATATTCAGGCTCCTTCCTCGGTGGCGACATTCATCTCTGGAAGCCAACCTTTGAGTGGAAACATTTCAGAAGGATATGGAGAAACCATGTTCTCGGTTTCCACTTTGAGGGTTCATTTATAAAACCTTTGAAGGGACAGGATATTCCATTCTGGGAAAGGATATACATGGGTGGAGATTACACTTTGAGAGGTTTTGAATACTATACAATAGGACCAAGGAATGAACTTGGAACGCTTGTAGGTGGGGACAAAAGCCTTCTCTTTAACTTTGAATATCAAATACCCATTGGTGGACCTCTAAAGGCTGTTTTCTTTTATGATGTCGGGAATGTTTATGAGATTGGCAAGAAGATAAATTTAGCAGATTTATACTCCTGCACTGGAATTGAAGCAAGGATCTTTGTCCCACAGCTTAGAATTCCAATGCGTCTCATATTCTCTTACAACCCAAGAATAGCAAGACCTGGGGATTCCCACTATGCCTTCAGGTTTGCAATAGGAACTACATTTTAAGGAGGATTTGAATGAGAAGGAGAGTTTCAATTCTGATTTCGTTAATTCTGATTCTATTTGCATTTTCCTTTGCTCAGCAAAAAATTGCATTTATTGATTCCAACAGGGTTCTTCAGGAATCAATTGGTGGAAAGGATGTTTTGAAGCAATTGAATGATGCAAGGGCAAAGAAGCAGAGCCAGTACAATGCAAAATTGAAGGAAATTTCTGATCTCAGGAACAGGTATTCATCTCAGAGGTATGCTTTAAGTGAGGATGCTTTGAATAAACTTCTGAATGAGATTGATCAGAAGGAGACAGCTTTAAAGAGATTCCAGGAAGATGCTGAGAGGGAGCTTGCAAATCTTCAAGCAAGGCTTTTCAAAAAACTTCAGGATGAGGTGAATCCGATAATAGAAAAAATAGGGCAGGAAGGGAACTACACCCTCATACTTGACCTTGCAACTCAAGGAATTATCTACTATGACAGGAAAGCAGATATTACAAATGAGCTTATAAAGAGATACGATCAGACAAAGACAACTCCACCGGCACAGAAAAAATGAGTGGAATTGACATAAAGGAAATATTAAAGAGGCTTCCCCATCGTTATCCCTTTCTGCTTGTTGATAAAATAATTGATTTTGAAGAAGGGAAAAGGGCTGTAGGGATTAAAAATGTCACCTTCAATGAACCATTTTTCCAGGGGCATTTTCCAGAAAACCCTGTTATGCCAGGGGTTTTAATTCTGGAGGCTATGGCTCAAACTGGGGGGGCTCTCCTTCTTGGTTCTGTTCCTGAAAGGGAGAAAAAGCTTATATATCTTATAGGAGTCGATAAGGCAAGATTCAGAAAGCCTGTAAATCCTGGGGATCAGTTAAGGATGGAAGTTTCTGTAACAAAGACTAAAGGGAATTTCTGTCAGCTCTGGGCGGAAGCTTTTGTTGATAATGAAAAAGTTGCAGAGGCAGAATTTCTTTCCACAATGGTTGAAAAGAAATGAGTTACATTCATCCAACAGCAGTAATAGACAAAGATACAGAGATAGATGAGGAAGTATGGATTGGTCCCTATGTGATAATAGGAAAGGGTGTAAAAATAGGTAAAGGAACGAGAATAGAAGCTCATTCAGTAGTTGAAGGGAACACAGAGATTGGTGAGGGAAATCATATATTCCCCTACGCATCCCTTGGAAGGGAGCCTCAAGATATAAAGTATAGAGGGGAGGAAACATTTTTGAAGATAGGAAATGGAAACATAATAAGGGAATTTGTCACAATAAACAGGGGAACTCCCCATGGTGGAGGTGTTACCCAAATTGGAGATAAAAATTTCATAATGGCTTACTCCCATATAGCCCATGATTGCAAAATAGCCAATGAAGCAATTTTGATAAATGGAGCCACTCTTGCAGGTCATGTTGAAGTTCAGGATTATGCAGTTGTTGGGGCTTTTACCGGAGTTCACCAATTCACAAGGATCGGAAGATTTGCTTACATTGGTGGCTACTCAGTCATAACTCAGGATGTTCCACCCTTCTCAAAAGTTGTTGGAGCAAGACCAGCAATGATTTATGGTATAAATGGGATTGGATTGAGAAGGAGAGGAATGAGCAGAGAAGAGATCGACTCTCTTCAGATAGCCTTTAAAATAATTTTCTATTCTGATCTCAACACGACTCAGGCAATTGAGAAGATAGAAAGGGAAGGACCCCATACGGAAGTGGTTAAGGAACTTTTGGAATTCATAAAGAGTTCAAAGAGGGGGATAATAAAGAAAGTTACAGAGGCGGAAGAGGATTGAGATGGAAGAAAGAATTGGAATTATAGCTGGAGAGGGAAAATTTCCTTTAATTGTCCTGAGGGAAGCAAAAAGATCAGGTTGTTCTGTTGCTGTTGCTGGACTTAAAGACATTTCATCCCCAGAGCTTGAGAAGGAAGCAGATTCTTTCGTATGGCTGAGTATCGGAGAAGTTGGAAAACTTGCAGAATTTTTGATTGAGAATAGAGTAAAAAAGGCACTTCTTGCTGGCAGGGTTAAGCACTCTTCAATTTATAAAGGGCTTTCTCCTGATCCTGTAACAGAAGTTCTTTTAAAGCAACTTCAGGATAAAAAGCCAACATCTATCTTTAAGAAATTGGCAGAATTCCTTTCATCAAAGGGGATTGAGTTTATAGATTCAACAATTTTTCTTTCAAATCTTCTTCCAAAGGAAGGGGTTCTGACAAGGATCAAGCCTTCCCAGAGAGCTCTTGAGGACATTGAATTTGGCTGGGGTATAGCAAAAAAAATTGCAAAAATGGATATTGGGCAAACAATAGTTGTAAAGGATAAAGCAGTGATTGCAGTTGAAGCAATGGAAGGGACTGACGAAACTATAAAAAGGGGAACAGCTCTTGGCGGAGATGGGATAGTTGTTGTAAAGGTTTCAAGACCTGAGCAGGATATGCGTTTTGATGTTCCTGTAGTTGGACTCTCTACTTTAAAAACCCTTTCCATTGTTCAAAATCCTGTCCTTTGTATAGAAGCAGAAAAAACCATCTTCTTTGATCTCGAGGAATCCATTAGATTTGCCGATGAAAGGGGTATTTCTATAATAGCAAGGAAAGATAATGAATAGGATTGGAGTTATTGGTGTTGGATATCTTGGAAGTCAGCATGCTCGCATTCTATCATCAATTTCAGAGTGCAGGCTTACCTGTGTTGTTGATATTGATAGAGAAAAAGCGGACATGGTGGCAAAAGAGTATAATACAACTCCGATCTACAACTGGAAGGATGCTATTCCTTTAATTGATTTAGCAGTTGTAGCAACTCCCACTATAACCCACTTTGAAATAACCAAAGGACTTATTGAGAAAGGCAAGCATGTTTTGGTTGAGAAACCAATAACCGAAAGGATAGAAGAAGCCGAAGAACTTATAGATTGCGCAAGAAAAAATGGTATATTACTTCATGTCGGTCATGTGGAGAGATTCAATCCTGCTTTAAGGGAAGCAAGGAAGATTATTGCAAACCCAAGATTTATAGAAGTCCACAGGCTTGGAACATTCTCCCATCGTTCAATTGATATAGATGTTGTCCTTGATTTAATGATTCATGATATTGACATTGTCCTTGACATTGTCAAGTCCGAACCTCTGGAGATAAAATCTACAGGAGCAAAGGTTCTTACTCCCAAGATTGATATAGCGAATTCAAGGATAGAGTTTAATTCAGGCTGCGTAGCAAACTTAACAGCAAGCAGAGTCTACGGAAGAAAAGTTAGAAAATTGAGGATTTTCCAGCCCTTCAAATATATTTCAGTGGATTACAAAGACCAGGAAGTTAAAGTTTACTCCCTTCAGGATTTTTCGATAAAAGAACAAATCTTGCCAGTTGAAAAGGAAGAACCTTTGAAAATAGAACTCCTTAACTTCTTAAAATCTGTTAATGGTAAAGGAGGGAAGGGTGTCACTGGTGAAGAAGGATTAAAGGCTTTGAAGCTCGCCTATAAAATCCTTGATGAAATGAAATCAGATTTTCTTGAAATGACCTAAAGTGAAACTCAGAATCTTCACCACATTTATTTCCATAATCATCCACATAACGATTTTCTATATTCTTATCATAATTCCACCCATGGAAAAGGAGCAAAAAATAAAGGTCCAGCCAATAATGGTTTATGTTCCAAAAAGTCCTCTTGCAGGGACTCCGCCATTATACATTCCCAAGGAGGAGCAGAGAAAGGAAGAGGAGAGAAAGGAAGAAAATAAGGGAGTTTTGAAAAAAAGCGATATACCGATTATTTTCAAAGGTGAAAAAGATAAAGAAGGCTCGAAGAAGGAAGAGGATATAAAGGGAAGGGAGAGCAAGGTCGAAGAAGAGGGAGGTGGGAAGTCCAGCGGCAAAGAATCTATGAAGGCTCCAGAGATAATGCCTGAAAATCCCCAGAAGTCAGAGAGGGGATACCTTTACTCTGATGGCATAGGGAAGCATCGTTTTAACTATCCATCTGGATTTTATTTTAGAGGAGGAGGTGGTGGAATTGGAGGAGAGGGGATTCAGGGCTTTGCAGGCTCAGCCTATTTTGATTCGGGAGGATACGATATAACTCCATGGGCTAAGGAAGTCATTGAAAAGGTCAAAAGGAATTGGCTTGTTCCAATAGCTGCAAAGTATGGAATAAAAGGGATTACAGGAATATATCTTGTTTTTGAAAGGGATGGGAATGTAAGCACAATAAATCTTTTCAGAAAATCAGGGGTTATCTCCTTTGACCAATCGGCAGAAAATGCAGTAATTTCATCAATCCCTTTCCCAAAACTCCCTGCTGACTTCCCTAAGGAAAATCTCCCTGCCTACTTTTTTTTCTACTATAACATACCAATTGAGTCCCCATGAAGAGAGCAGCAGTTAAAATAATAATTGTTTTATTTATATTCATACTCCCCCAGTGTCATCCTCTCAAAAAACCTGTTTACTATGAAGTCTCTCAGGAAAAATTTCTTCTCAAGGCTCCTGTTATAAGGGTTGGATTAACTGACCTCCCCCAACAAATTGAGATAGAGTCAGAGAAAGGTTTGAAGATTGTCCACAAGCAAAATGGAAACTTTGTGAAGATAAGGAATGCGGAAAAAGTTAAAGTTGAATTGAGAAAAAATGGGAGGGATGAAGTATATTTTGTCCAGCTTGGAGCTTTCTTGAAAAGAGAAAATGCGGAAATTTTTTTAAATCAATTTTCACCCCTTTATCCCTTCCCAATAAAAATTTACCAGTCCTCCCAATTTTATCAGGTTAGAGTCGGTCCTTTTAAAAACAGAGCAGACGCCCTTGAGGTCTTAAAATACTCAATCAAAAATGGGATAAAGGATGCATGGATTTTAAATGATATTCTACCTTCTGAGGCTCAGGACAATCTCATTTTTATAGATGGGGAAGAAGTTAAAATGGAGAAGGGTTATGATATCTTTCTTCTTCCATCTCGCTCTTCCGAACTCATTAGAATCAATGGTAATCTTTACAAGGGAATAATTGAGATAAAGAATGGAGAAGAAGGAGTTAAAATAATCAACATTTTAAACATTGAAGATTATTTGAAAGGGGTTGTCCCTCTTGAGATGAACCCTGAACAGTACAATGAGATAGAGGCTCTTAAAGCTCAAGCTGTTGCAGCAAGGACATTTGCCATGAGGAGATTGAAATTTCATGAGGAGAAAGATTATGACATTTGCTCCACTCCCAAGTGCCAGGTTTACAGGGGAGCTTCCTTTGAACATCCTCTATCAAACAGAGCAGTTGATGAAACCAGGAATGAAGTGGCAATATGGAATGGTGAGCCAATAAATGCTCTCTACACAGGTTCATGTGGGGGATATACTGAAGATGTTGAAAATGTTTTTGGAGGAGAATCGGTAAAGTATTTAAGAGGCACATTCTGTTTCCACAGTAATGAAGAGAGTTTTTCATCCATGGAATGGAGTGAAGAGAAAACAAAGGAAGAAACGATTAGAATATTGAAAAGGCAATTTCCCATCGAAGATTTAATTGACATATATCCATTGAGGAGAGGTGTTTCAGGAAGGATTGTTGAGATGAGGGTTTTGACATCAAAGGATTATTTGGATCTTAGAGGTTTTCTTATCAAAGAAATTTTTGAGCTTAAAGACTTGCCACAAGAAATCCTGAAAATGACAAATGAGAACAATGAAATAGAGAAGTTTATTTTTAAAGGAAGAGGCAAAGGGCATGGAGTTGGGTTATGTCAGGAGGGTGCTTATTTGATGGCAAAGATGAAAAGGAACTATAAAGAAATCCTCTTGCATTATTACAAGGATATTGATATATTAAATTGGAAGGAAGATTTTAAATGAGTTTAGAGGAACTTATAAAAACCCTAAATGAGTTGAAGAATCCTGAGCTTGAGACAGATCCTTCCCAGATTCTGGAGGAGATAGCCAAGTTTTATATGGAGAAATTCAGAGTGGG
>JBBIMS010000020.1:9468-12154 GCA_037444285.1 Candidatus Aminicenantota bacterium
TTTCCTTTCTCTTTATTGATGCAGACGGACTTTTTTTGAGATTCTTCTACCCTCCCCATTTAAAAGATGCGGGTCTTCTTCCTGTAAAATTCACTGAGTCCATAGCAACACAGGTTTTCAACCTTGGCTTTCCCAGATTAATAAACAATGTCACCCTTGTCAAACATTTTTCCCTCTTTGAATCTATAAAACCTTCAAAGGGAACATCTTTACCCATTCAGAAGATGCTGGTTTCTCCTATTACTTCTCCTGATGGGAAGAGAATTGGAGTGATTCAGGTTTTAAGGAAAGGGAAAAAGGTTGACGATGTCGATGATTTTACAGAGGCGGATCTTGACTATCTCCAGACAAGCGTTTCGAAACTCTTCCCTTTTCTTAAAGATTTTGCAGGACAAAAAATAAAAAAATAGTTTTTAAGGATTTACTTGGAGGAATCATGATATCTGATAAAGAGAGATTAAGGAATATTATAATTGAAAAATGTGTCAGGACAGGGGTTAAAAGGATTCTCTCCTCTGGAAGAGAGAGCAACTATTATATTGATGCCAAGTACGCCACAATGGATCCAGAAGGTTCTTACATAATTGCGAAACTTATACTGGAGAAAATAGAAAATTTAGATGTTGATGCAATAGGCGGATATACCCTGGGTGCTGATCCCATTGTTGGTTCTGTTGTTGCATTGAGTTCCCAGACAAAAAAGCCTCTTTTAGGATTCATTGTCAGGAAAGAGCCAAAAACCCATGGAGAGATGAAACTTATAGAGGGTCCCTTCAGGAAGGGTTTAAAATGCCTTATAGTTGATGATGTTATAACCACAGGTAGTTCAATCCTGAAAGCAGTAAAAGCGGTTGAAAATGAAGGGGGGATGGTAGTTTTAACCATGGGGATTGTTGACAGGCTTGAAGGTGGAAGGGAAAACATAGAAAAAGAAGGATATGTCTTTCAATCCCTATTCACAAGGAAAGACCTCGGAATTGACTGATGAACTGAGAATAAATTAATTCGTTTCTACGCCTTGGTCTGTAAATAAACATTGAGTGTTAGATTGAAATGATTAAATTTTAGTTTTTTTGGGAATTTCCCCATCTTTAAACTGTAAAAAATTCTTTGTCAAGCTCACTTTCTTTTGGGAAAATCCTTTTTTGGATCAAAATCCTATTTAGATAACTATAACCTCTTTCCAAAGATTTTCTCAGTCCTCATCTTCTCGAACCTTATTGTGAAACGAGTTTATGTTGTAGGTAATTCGGAAACATCCTCAATTACCTCAATGGGTAAAATACTATCTCTTTTGTGAATATCTCCATCATAGAAGGAGAAAATAGAGCTTTCCTTATCTGTAGAAGAACTTCAGAAAATACCAGAACTCTTATTTGATTTTTTAAGATTTATTTACGGATTAAGGGTCTAACGCGATCTCTTGACAACATAAAAAATTTGATTTATACTTTGTTATGCAAAGTAATATGCATGGCAAAGTATTTTTTGATGATGTGATTCATGAAAAAAGCAGGTTTTTAATCCTTGGTTTTTTACTCAAGGAAAATGAGCTGAGTTTTAATGAATTAAAAGAACTTACTGGTTTAACTGAAGGTAATCTTGCATCTCATCTAAGAATGCTGGAAGATAACAAAATAATTGAGGTCAAAAAGGACTTTGCCGGAAGAAGACCAAAAACCACCTATAAATTTACTCCTTCCGGTAAGAAGAAATTTATTGCATATCTCGAAATGTTAAAGGAATTTTTAATAGAAATCTCGAAGGAGGAAGAATAATGATTGATAAAGAAGAAGTTAAAAAAATAGTTGAAACAATTGATGTATTAAAACTTTTATCTATTAAAGGCGAAAGGGAGAAAGTAGAATATGGGAGATTGAGTTTTATATGGGGTCTATTTGGTTCCTTCATGTTTCTTTATTTTGGTCTAAAGTTCTCATTCCTGGGGAAATATGGTTGGACTTTTACTCTCTTTGTTCCTGCATTTTTCCACACTTTACCCATATCCTCTTTTGTTCCATCTTTCCTCTATTGGGCTTTAACAGCTGGAGTAATTTATACAATTTTGAAAGCAACATCTTCATGGGCACTTTTCTCTGTTTTATTTATATTACTTTCAATTTCTGGATTTTCCTTTCTTTATTTCCTGGGTGAAAGGAGAAAAGCTCCTGGAGAATCAGTTCCCCTTAAATATTCACTGGCAGGAAAAATTGGCATCACCTGGATGTTGATTTTCTCTTCGGTTAGTTTGTTATTCTATTCTTTATTAAGTTATCTCTATAAAAGCTCTATCACAATAAATTTTTATTTCCTTCATTTGCTAATTTATGGCTATGCTCTCAGTATTGCGATCTTTATCTCTGGATTGATTGTTAGCTTTTATTTTATCCTTGGAATAACTGGCATGTTTCTCATCCCCATTTTTTCTCTTTACAACATCAAGCTGGGATACATTTTGATATCTTTAATATCGTTAATTTACGGGGTTTATGGAGGTTATGTCTATATTAAAGGTAAATCTAAGGAGAGAAAGACTTTTGAGAATAAAAATTTGGATTAAAGGAGGTAAAGTATGAGAAGAGAAAATCTTGAAAAAATTCAAGGAAGACTTGAATTTATGACTCGGAGATGGTGGTTTTTAGTCCTTTTTATTCTTATCGGGATGGGAGCTCCACCTATTGTTACA
>JBBIMS010000021.1:0-12053 GCA_037444285.1 Candidatus Aminicenantota bacterium
ATTTTGCAAATTTTAAGAAGACATAATATGATGAGAAAAAAGAAATTATAAGCCCCTGAACTCCATCGAGAAATCCTGCACGAAAGATAAAGTCTCTAAAAAATGTGAAAAGAGGAAGAATGAAAATTTTCAAATATGAACTTCTTTTACCTTCCCTTAGCATCTTCTCGGAGGCGAGGGTTGAGTATTTCTCTATCCTTTGAACATGATCGGAAAGATTTCTGTAAGAGTAATGAAGAAGTTCACCCTTTAGTTCTTTCACTTTACCATTAAACACAAGTCTTTCATGGACGAAATCTCCTTCCCAATAAGCAGAGCCTTTTCTGAATAATCTTACTTTCCTATCGGGATACCAGCCTGAATGCTTTATCCATTTTCCAAGATAGAAGGTTTTTCTTTTGAAGGAGAATCCATCAAAATCAGTCTCATTTTCTTTTATTTTAATTATCTCCTCCCTTAGTTCATGAGAGAGACGCTCATCAGCATCGATTGACAGAATCCATGGATATTTTGCCTGGGATATGGCAAAATTTTTTTGATTTGAGTATCCTTCCCATCCCCTCTGGAAAAATCTCACATTATAAGATTGGACAATTTGAGGGGTTTTATCTGAGCTGAAGGCATCTACAACAATTATTTCATCAACAACACCCTCAAGGCTTTTAATAGTTGGTTCAATCCTGTCCTCTTCGTTGTATGTAATAATACAGGCACTTATTTTCATTTGTTCATAATATCACAACAGGCAGATTGGATTCAAGTCAGATCTTGAATCTATTTTAGTATTTCTTCTATAATCTCAGCAGAATCTTGAACAAATTTGGGACACCGTGTGGAAAAGAGATTTTCTCTTTTTATAAGCTCTAAACCTTCAGGAGTGTTTATGTCATAACCAAGTAATTCTCTACATAAAATTGAACCATTTCTTTCCTTAAATTTGTAAACAAATTCCTTTACTAAACTGTAACATTTTTCCTTTGTCTCCTCATCCTCAGCTTTTGTTTTCCCATATTTAAGCCCTATCACCATAAATGCTCCAGTCACCGCTCCACATACTTCTCCCATTCTACCCATTCCTCCTCCGAATGCTCCTGACACTTTTAAAGAAATCTCCCTATTCAAACCCAGCTGTTCTCCATAGGTTGAGAATATTGCCTGAGCGCAGTTAAAGCCCTCTTTAAAAGATGAGATCGCCCTTTCAACTCCCTTCATTTTCAGACATCCATAATGAAATAAATCGATTGCGAATTCGAATTCTAAAGTCCTTTTCTACTTTGTCATCTTCTCCAGCTCAGCTATAACAGCTTTTATTGTGCCTGCCTCAGGTGAGTTGGGATCTACTTCAAGAGATTTTTTGAAGTACTCAAGGGATTTCTTAAAATCCCCTTTATTCAAATAACAGTATCCAAGTTTTGAATAGGGTTTCCACCAATCAGGTTTGATATTTGCTGCAAGCTCAAAATATTTGATTGCTTCATCAACTTTTTGATTTGTAAAATAAATCTCCCCAACACTGTAGGCAAGAGCTTCGTCCTTGGGTGAAATCTTAAGAGCCTCCTCAAAGCTTTCCCTTGCTTTTTCAAAATTATCCTTTTTAATCCAGACCTCACCTATTGCTGTAAAAGCTTTGAAGGCTGTTTCTGGCTCCTTAGAGAAATCACCATCCCTTTCCCTCAGTCTATTCAAGACCTCCTGAAAACTATTTAGAGCGGAATCAAGTTCACCCTTTTTCATCTGGACATAACCTACATTAAGGAGAATCTGAAAAACAGATGGGAATTTCTCGATAAGCTGGTTGTAAATTGCAAGAGCATCATCGTATCTTTCTTCTTTCACTGCATTCTCTGCTTTTTCGAGCATCTCTACTGCTGACTTGTCTGCTGAAAGAGCTGATGGACCACCCTTTAATTTTTTGAGGGTGAATGTTATAGGTGGATTCCTGAATTCTGAAACCCTTAATTCTATGCTGGAAGGCATGTATCCTTCCTTGGAGGCAGTGATTCGCCATGGTCCTGTCCCAAAACCTGCGATTGCCCAATCCCCTTTTTTATCTGAGATTCCCTTTAGAACTGTCCCCCTTTCAGTTAAGCTTTCTGCTACAATTAGAACATCAGAGACAGGTTTTCCCTCTTCATCCAGAACCTTCCCGAATACTCTCCCCCTTCCCATTCCAGCTTGAGAGAAAATGTCATATGAATTGAAAAGAAGAATTAAAGCAAATAAAATCAAAAATCTTCTTTTCATGTTTCCCTCCAGTTTTTATAAAACTTTCTCAATTTCCTTGTTCTACCTTGAAATCTATCTTTCCTTCAAAAGATTTTCCGGAATTCCTGTCCTTTATGAGAATTTGCAGGGTGTAATCTCCTGGTTCAAGTTTTTTCTCCCCTGAAAAAATTGGCATGGGATGACTTATCAATGGAGCTCTCTGATTCTCCAGAATCTGGGGAGCAAATTTTATTTTATCCTCCTCCCCTTTCTTGACTTTGTAATTTATCTCAAAATCGTATGTTCCTTTTGGGGATGTGGAAGCTCCGAGAATAAAATAGAAAAGCTCAACAGTTTCATTCCCCTTGAACTTATTTTCAAAATATGGTTCAATGTGCAATCTTCCCATAGTAAAAGAATCTTTTTGAATAATAGCCTCAGTCTGAGGAGTATCAAGGATTTTTAAGGTTTTTAAAAAGAAAAGGGGGGTTGTCTGAAGTTTTCCAATCTTCATAAGATCAGGTAAAGTTATGTCTGCGTAAGCAACTGAGATATTTTTCAAATCAGGAGTAGCGAGGGAATATGAAAGGATGTAATTTCCTGGAGGCAAAGTCTGGATTATTGAGTAATAATGAAACTCTTCAGGGTTGTAATTCTCCTTTTCAATACTTTCCTTCAGAGGTAGATAAACTTCTTTTACAATTTTTTTTGGAAACCCCTTTGGATCTGTTGAATAAAATCTCAGGAAGGTATCAAGCTCACCAAGCATCTTCCCTTCAAACTCAGATGAAAATATTGAGTCATTTCTAATTTTAAAAAGAAAAGCTACAAAAATGTTTTCCATTTGGCTTGGAAAGAATAGATAATCTTTGAATTCAATAGGTATATCCATCCTGCTCTTCTTCTCTACAATATTCAAATCCATAATTTGAGAAACTTCCTTAGGAATCTTTATAACCTCTTCTTTCTTTCCTTTTTGAGAGAATAGAGGGAGAATTAAAAAGAAGATCAATAGTGAAACTAAAAAATTTTTCATAAAACAACTCCTTTCAAAGAATTTATTTATATTTTTAAAGGCAAAAGCTTCTTTACCTCTTCATTCCCAGATGTATTAACAGAAATTATATAAACATTGTAGGAACCAGAAGGTAGTTTCTCTGTAACAGGGATATCAATAACCCATGACTGCACTCTTCCTTCTGAAATATCAAGTTTAGTGGCAGTGAATGGATAATTCTTTCTAAATTCCCAGAGGACTTTTTCGTTTTGATCCATTATCTTTATGTTTATTATTAATTCAGTCTTTAGAATTCCTGCTTCTTCTTCAAGATAAATATTTCTAAGGGGAAATTCTAAATGAATTAAAAGATTTCCTTCTTTGGATTTTATTCTTTTAAATTGATAGTTAAAGTCAAAAAGAGGTTTTTCTCCTTTCAATCTCTTCCTATGGAATTCTTCTTTGTTCAACTCATGAAGCAATGTAAGATTGGGGGTTATTACAGTGGAGATAGTTCCAGGAACTGCCTCTCTCAGATCAGTAACTAATTTATAATCTCCAGTCCCATCAACATCTACAAAGTCAAGCCTCACATAAATCCTCTCCTGCAAACCTACCAGAATATTTCTATATATCCATGTCTCTATTGGTTTACTTCCTTCCCTTGTCGGGAATTGGCTTGTTCTCGCATCAGCAAAGGGATCGATGTATTGCCCTCCTTCGCTCTTTATAACCTCATCAGGAGGTCCGAATAGAACATATATTCTCCCCCTATCTGTTAGATAACCTTTTCTTCCTTTTGAAAACATCTTATTTGCTGTTTCTATCCTTTTTAAGTATAGATCTTTAAATTCATTGACCTGGGTCTGGGGGAAGGGATCCCTTCTCTGCCAAAAATCTTCTATAAACTTTTCCCTTTCCCAGGGCGGAAGTTCGAGAAAAATCTTCTTCTCATTGTCTGAAATTATATACTGGGTAATATCGAGAAATTCCTGAGCTGAAGGGTCAAGCCTTTTCTCCAGAGTTATTGTCCTGCAGGAAATCAAAATAAAAAATAAAAGAATATGGATTAAAAATTTTCTCATTCTTTTCCCTCCTTAAGTCTTTTTAAAATTTCTGAGATCCCCCCTTGAGATGGGTTAATTTCAAGAGATTTCTCAAAAACTTTTATAGCAGAATCTTTTTCACCCAATTTTAAGTGGCAATCCCCTATGGAATTTAGAATTTCTGGATCCAAACCCTTTATGGTGAGGGCTATCCTGTAATTTTCAAGGGCAGATGAGTATTCTCCAAGATTGTGATAGGCTTTAGCAGTTAGATAAAAGGGTTCAAAGGATTTTAATTCAGGCTTTAAAAAAGGCTTTAGGATTTCTATAACCTTTTCCCAATCCCTTTTTGCTAAAAAAGCCTTTGATATGGCAAGGGAAAAATCGAGGGAATCTGGTTTCTTCTCCCTTGCTCTCTCAAGCCTTGAAATAGCCTGATCTATATCGCCATTGTTCAGATATTGGACACCAAGGGAAAAGTCTACAAATGAATCATCGATTCTAAATGTGGGTTTTGAAACAGTCCATGCCCTCGGGACAGAAGGTGTGGGAGAAATTGAGAAATCCCTTTTTTCAGATAGTATTTCCTTCCCTCTTTCAAAAAGAGAAACCCTCAATTCGTAATTTCCGGGCTTTAGCTCTCTCAAAGGTATTTCAGTAATAAATTCCTGATCGAAGTTTTCCCTTTTCATGGATGGATTTTCTGGAAATTGGGAAGAGCTAAAACTTTTTGATACTACCTCTTTTCCATCGCTTAAAATTTCCACTTTCCACTCAAGGAATTTCAGGGAAGCCCTTGGAAGATTGTTTGCCCTACAAAAGATCCCAAGATTATCGGAAGGAGAAAATAGACCATTCATTGCTGGTAAATAAAATTGTCCTTCAAAAGAAAAGGGTTTTATGAGGGTGGAAGAAGTTGATGGCTTCTTTTCGTAATAAAGTAAAATTGGGGAAAGGAAGGGAGCTTCATATGTAGAGGGGACAGAAATTTGCCTTTCCATTGAAAAGAATTCCTTTGAAACACTGTTTTTTACAAGAATTGAAACAGTGTAATTGCCTGGTATGATGGGGAAAAGGTCTACTACTGAAAATGGTCTGTTCTTTATAGAATTAAGTTCATCCTCCTTAAGCTCTATGGGAATACTCTTTTCAAACTGAAAAATATCTTTCCCGGAGAGATTTTGAATTTTCCCATAAATCTTAAGAGATGTGTAATACTTACTCTGATAGCTGTCAAGGGAAAGTCTTTTGGGTTCAATCTGGTAGTGAATGAAATAATTACCTATCAAATCCTTGGAAAGGAAAATTTCTGATGAGGATTCAACATAATTGACAGAATAGTCCACCTCAACAATCTCTTTATATTTAAGGAGCTTTTCTGCATAATCATCCTTCACCCTTTTCCTCTGATAGTCATTGATCTTTCCAAGAAGGGCGTCTGAAGAAAGAGGTATGGATGAGCCATCCCTTGAAACAGACTCTCCTGGAATTAAAGAAAGGGAAACATCAGCAATTTGACCTCCGATTTCCCTGAGATGGTCAAGGACTTGCTTCCTATCCCATAGCCTCATTTTTGAATCAATTACAAGGCTCTCAGGACCATCCTTAAGAGGGCTATATAAAACATACTCACCAGTTCCTTCCCTTCTGAAAAAAACAACATAGAAAAATGGGGGGAACCCCTTTGTAACATCTCCTTTGTAAAACCATATTTCAGTGTCAGTAACATCAGGAGAACCTTCGTGAATCTCCTTGTCAAGGGGCTCACCAAGAATTATATAGACTCTTCCCCTATCTGTCATCCATCCTGGTCGAGGGCTCTCTCTCCCAAAATATTTATTGGCATATTCAATTCTTCTGTAATGTTCATCTTTAAACTCATTCTGGGGTGTTCCAGGTGTTGGGTCTCTAACTGCCCAGAAAGCCTCAATGAATAAATCTCTTTCCTTATCAGTCTGAAGTTGGAGGAATATTTCCTTCTCCTTTGGGGTTATTATGTAAACAACCTCCTCCTCAAGCCATTTTCTGTATTTTTGGGGGACTTCTTTTACAGAATAGCTATAGAGAATTACAGGAAGAAGAAATGGGAGTAAAACTTTTCGCATCAATAAGAATTATAGAAAAGAATAAAAAATTTGTAAATAGAGAACTAATCTTTATCAGAAAACTCTCTAAGGGGAAGATATATTCGCCACTCATTAAGTTCTTCTATTTTAAAGATTTTATTCTCATATCTTCCCTCTTTTTTCTTCAAATTCCATTGGATTTCATCAACAGGTACTTCCATCGTTTTCTTACCGCCCATATAAACGACTAATAATCCCTGCTTCAAGCAAATACAGGCGGGCTGAATCTGAACCTGTAATCCACTTCTTGTTTCGACAGATGCGTTTGAAGAGCAAGCTATCATATCCCCTTCAAGTTCCCTCGGGCATTTTCCCATAAAAGTGAACATAGCAATAATGAAAAGCTGGGTTCCAATTAAAATTAGAAAAATAAGGGTGGAGAAAAGCTCGGCTCTTTTTATCTTTGGTATGGGCAAGTTATCAAAGGCTGATTCTAACTTTTCTTTAAAATCAGGAGAAATCCTTTCTCCTTCAATTTCAAGATTTTCAAAAAATTTCTTTAAAACTTCCTTATCTTTTGGGGAGAAAATTGGACCAGTAAGACTTGCCCAGTAAATCTTTTTGTTATTGCTAAATAAAAATAGGAATTCAAATCCCTCCTTCCCCCTCTTCTGATAATAAAAAACACCCCTTTCATACAAAGGAAGGTCTGCCCTGTAAGGAGCATTTTCCATTCTTAGCTCAAGTCCTGAGAAGAACTTTTCCAAGTCCAGAGGAGAAAACCAGTAGAATCCAAATTTAGAAAGGAGGGATTTATAAATCCTTCCTTTCCACGGAGGAGAAGAGTAAATCTCAGACTTCCAGTCAGGAACAATAGATTTTATACCATTCATCCTCTCTTCTCTGTAGCCAACAGGCTTAAAAAATAAATAGTAAAGGAGAGCTAAAATAAATATATCTATTAGGATAAAAATAATGATTGTGTTTTTTGTTCTCATTTTTTAACCAATAAATTTTTCAGGGTAATTCCTTCAAAACTTTGCTCCAGTAGTAGAGTTGAGTTAATGGCTTTATCTCAGGTTTTACATCAGAATTTGCAAATTCCCTTGTCAGCTGATACACAAACATTATTTCCTGGGTGACTGAGTTAAGATCCCAGTCGTCCCTGAGCTCATCAGAAGGTTTGTGGTAATGTTTCGATATGTAATCCCAGATTATCTTTTCAGAATAATCTGATGGCTTTCCAACAAACTCATTTCCAGCACTAACAGAGACTGCCGGGATCCCCTCCACCGCAAATGGAAAATGGTCAGAGCGGAAGAAGGAGCCAAACTCAGGGTTTGGATCAGGTTTTATTTTCACTCCCATTTTAGAGCTTAATCTTTCAGGAATCCCCTTTAAGTCGTAATATTCAATACCCCTGAGGACAAAGTCATTTACAATTCCCCATATATTCATGCTATCAACATTTATATTAAGGATAATCTTATCTTTTGGGACTGGTGGATTCTTGACAAAATACTTTGTTCCATCTAATCCGGCTTCCTCAAGGGTAGGTATAAAGATTATTACTGACCTTTCAGGTGGATCATCCATGAGGAGCTTAGCTACTATTAATGCACACGCAACACCTGATGCGTTGTCAAGGGCTCCATTGAAAATTTTGTCATCCCCCGGGTAATCCGGTTTTAGACCGAGATGGTCATAATGGGCTGAAAATACTATGTATTCATCCTTTCTGATTTTCCCTTCAACAATTCCTGCAATATTTGCTGTTCTGATTTCCCTTTCTTCATTTTTGAACTGAACATTGATTTTTAATGGAAGGGGAACTGGCTTAAACTTTTTGCTTCCAGCTCTTTTCATCATATCAGAAAAAGTCAGACCACACGCTTCAAAAAGTTTTTCGGCAAGATCTTTTGTTATCCAGCCATTAAATTTTAAATTTTTATTCTCGCTTCCTTTCCTGAATATCTGCTCTCCTGACCATGAATTCTGAACAACATCCCATCCGTATCCTGCTGTTTGGGTGATGTGAATTATAAGAGCTCCTACAGCACCCCTTCTCTCTGCCTCCTCAAACTTGTATGTCCATCTTCCATAATATGTCATTCCCTTTCCATCGAAAAATTTTGGATCATCAGAAGGAGGGTCATTAACGAGGAAAAGGAGAATCTTACCCTTTACATCCATTCCCTTATAATCATCCCATTTATATTCCTCTGCCTTTATCCCATATCCAACAAAGACAACAGGAACAGATTTTAAAAGAATTTGCTTATCTCCATGGTTAGATGTCATTACATAGTCCTTTATAAAATCAAGGCTTAGCAGACCCTTTGGCGTTTCAATCTCAAATTTTTCTGGAATTATTTTACTTCCTCTTGTTTCAAGCCACTGATAATAGCTCCCGTCAAATGCAGGCTTCAAGCCGAGATATTCCATGAAGGAAACAATATACTTTCCTGCTATTTCCATCCCTTTCAAACCAGGACCTCTACCTTCTGTTATATCATCGGATAAAAACCTTGTGTGAGCAAGGAACCAATTTTTAATCTGTTCCTTTTCCTGAGATTTTAATAGAATGAGTGAAGAAAGGAAAATTAATAGAACTATAATAAATCTCTTCATTTTTTATCTCCTAAAATAAAATTCAGAACTTCTTAGCTTCTCTTAAGCTTCTTCTCCAAATACTTTTCCACAACAGGAGGAACAAGATCTTTTACACACCCTCCAAGGGAGTAAACTTCCTTTACAAGCCTTGAGCTAAGATAAGAGTAAATGACATTTGGCATCATGAAAAGGGTTTCCACCTCAGGATTTAACTTCCTGTTCATAAGAGCCATCTGGAATTCGTATTCAAAATCAGAGATTGCCCTGAGCCCCCTTATAACCACTCTGGCACCCTTCTTCCTCATGTAGTTCATAAGGAGACCATCAAAGGTTTCAACTTTCACCTTAGGAGAGTCGTAAAAGATTTCTTTTATCATTTCAACCCTTTCCTTAATATTGAAGAGGCACTCTTTCTGGGGATTTTCCAGCACTGCAACAATTATCTCATCAAATATCTCCTGAGCCCTTTCGATTATGTCTATATGTCCATTGGTTATAGGGTCAAAAGAACCTGGAAATACAGCTACCCTTTTCACTTAAAAATTTTTTTTGGATTTTCAGGACTAAAAGCTTTACTTTACTGCTTCCCTCAGTTTCTTGCCAGCTACAAATTTAGGAAATTTCCTCCCAGGGATTGTAATTACAGCTTTTGTCCTGGGGTTAATTCCCTTTCTCTCCTTCCTCTTTCCGACCTGGAATGTCCCGAAACCAACGAATGTTACCTTTTCTCCCTTGGCAAGAGCATCAGTAACAATCTTAAAGAAGGTATCGATGGCATTGAGAGCAGCCCTTTTGGAAAGCCCTGTTTTTTCAGCCAGTTTGTTTACTACCATTTCTTTTGTCATGCTAACCTCCTAAAATAGTTGTTCTTAAAATTTATACACAATTAAAAACCCTTTGTCAAATATTTCTTGAAATTTAATTTAATAGAAGGGGGTAATCCAAAAATTTGAAATTGGGGAAAAATGGGATTAAAATTAAATCAGAGAAGAAATTGAAAGGAAGGAGCAAATGTAGAAAGTAGTAAAGGGGAAAGAGGGGAAAAAATGCATTCCAAAAAAAATTTGATTTCCTTCCACAGGAGTCTCCCCAAAATAAAATTCAATGAGTTAAAAAACCCTGGAAGCTCTAATTTAGCTTTCAGGAAATCAATAAATTTGAAGGAGGTTAAGCCATGTCAGAAAGAGTCCTTCTTGAAGCCAAAAGGCTAATTGAAGAGGGCCTCCCCTATGAGGAGGTGGTAGAGAGGCTGAAGGAGAATTTCTCAGACAGGGGCGTCTGGGAAATAATGGTGGTTTACACAGGAACAAAGTAAGAAAGAAGTAAAGAAAAAGTAAAAATTTAAAGGGAGTGAAAATGAAGGGGTTGTATTTTATATTTTTGCCTGAAGCCATAAAGAGGGATTTTGTTCATCATCTTGGGGTTGCTTACATTCAGGCATATTTAAAAAAGAAGGGAATAGAATCTCACCAGTTTGTCCCTGAGGAAAGGATGGGTATTGAGGAATGTGCGGAGAGGATAATTGACTTAGACCCTTCATTGGTAGGGTTTACAATTTATGATTACAACTACTATCTTGTCAAACTTATCTCAAAGAATATAAAAATGAAAAGAGGAGATCTGCCAATCCTTGCAGGAGGACCATCAGCCACATTCTCAGATATTCTTATTCTTGAAGACAATCCATTTATAGATATCTGTGTCAGAGGTGAGGGTGAGGAGGCAGTGTATGAAATTGTTTCTGATTATTTTGATAATGGATTCTTTAAAAATTTAGATAAAATAAATGGGATAACATTTAGAAGAAATGGGATCATTATAAGAAATTCTGATAGACCATTGATAAGAGATCCCGAAAGAAGAGAGGCAGAGCTTGACATTCTCCCATCACCATTCTTGGAAGGTATTTTAAAAGGAGACGAAGGAACTGGAATCCTAACATCAAGGGGTTGCACCTTTAAGTGCACCTATTGCAATTTCACTGCCATGTCAAGGAATAGAATAAGGTATTATTCGGTTGAAAGGGTTATAAATGAGTTAAGGGTAATCAATGAGAGTCTTATAAAGAAAGACCCAAAGGATAGGGTAGTAACAATTTATGATGATGCTTTCACCCTTAATATTCAGAGGGCAAAAGAAATTTGCAAAAGAATAATTGAAGAGAAATTCTGCTTTAATCTTACCTGCGAAACAAGAGTTGATAGACTCGATGATGAACTTCTTGAGCTGATGCAAAAGGCAGGATTTAAAAGGCTCTCCTTTGGTCTTGAAAGTGCAGTACCTGAGGTTCTGAAAAATGTTAAAAAGGTTGGAGTTGCGACATCCCCGGACTACAGGGAGGAGAAAGAATTTATTGAAAAGGTCCAAAGGTATGTCAAAAAAACAAAGGAACTGAATATGACTCCAACTGTGAGCATAATTCTCGGTCTTCCAGGGGAAAAATTGAGGGATGGTATAAGGACTGTAAAATTCGTAGAGGCTCTTGGGGTTGATTTTTATGCCCACAATTTTCTCCAGGTATTTCCAGGGACTGAACTGTTTGAAACCCACAGAAAATATGGAATAAGAATAGAAAAAGGTCCAACTCTTCTACCCTTTGATACATATTACTCCTATGATTTATCAAAAGTTCCCTTTGGAAAAAAATCCACAGTTCAGGATGAAATTGATAAAAGTATTTCAACAATTATAGGAATCATGGTGAATTCTAAGGAAAATCTTAAGAGATTTTCAAATCTTTATTCTGATTTCTTAATAAGGGATTTTGTCCCTGAAGAGCCTGTTATAGAATGGTTATCGAAGAATTCCCTGATTCTCTCCAATGTTCTATTTTTATTTTATGAAAAGGATATAAAAAGGGAAGAGATTTTTGAGAGAATCATTCGTTCAGGTTTTCCATCAAAAAGGTTTTATTTTTTAAAACTAACAGAGAAATTCAATCAAATCTCCCCCCATTCTAAGAAATTCCAGCTCGTTCCTTCAAGGATTTATAAATGGGATGTTTATTTCTCCTTGACTCCATTTCACATCTTTAAAAACCCTGAAAATAAAAAACTTTACGATTATTTCAAAGTTTTATATTTGATCGAGAACAGGGATGATCTTGATTATTTCGAGGAGTTTGTA
>JBBIMS010000022.1:0-2360 GCA_037444285.1 Candidatus Aminicenantota bacterium
AGGCACATATAGGAGCAATTCAAAGAATCAGTATCAAACATATATGGCTGCACAGCTTGTTTTGACAAAGAGACTCTCCAACAAGTGGATGATGGATGCTTCCTTCACATACTCTGATTGGAAGTTTTACTATGGCGGAGATTATACAAATCCTACAAATGTTGACTTTTATGAGGGTGGAGTTGTAGCTCCTCAAAGTGGTGGTTCTGGATATACTGGTATATATGTAAACTCAAGGTGGATGGCAAAACTCTCAGGTCTTTATCAGCTTCCATACGGAATTAACATAAGTGGGACTCTAATTGCAAGAGAAGGATATGTGATTCCAAGATATAGAAGGGTTACAGGTGTCCCTAACATAGGAACAGTCAATCTCTATTACGGAAAGTTTGGCGATACCAGACTTCCAGCATTCTGGATAGCTAATCTTAGAGTTGAGAAGATATTCAATATAAAGGATACAAAGGTTGTTGTTGCAGTGGATGGTTTCAACATCACAAACAACAATATGGCTTTGAAGAAAGAGCCTATGGTAACAGCAAAAGATTTCATGCAGACAAAGATGATTGTTCCTCCTGGATTATTCAGAGTAGGAATAAGGTTCGAGTTCTAATTCTTCAGGAGATAAAAGTGGGAAGAGCCCTCCAGATGGAGGGCTCTTCTTTTATAATAATTGCAGTTTTCCTTCCCTTTATCTATAATCTAAAATGAGGTTAAATATGGGAAGAAAAAAGATATTATTTATAAGTATTCTTTTCTTAGCTTTTTCCTTTCTTTTCTCTCAGGGCTATCGAGGAAAAGGTAAGCTCAGGGGATTTGTTTATTCTGAGGATGGGACCCCCCTTGAAGGTGTTAAGGTGAAACTTTACAGTTTGAAAGCTTCCTCTGGTTTTGAAGTTTTGACAGATAAGAAAGGGGAATGGAAAGCTCTTTGGATAAGGGGAGGAACCTGGTATATAGATTTTGAGAAAGCAGGCTATGAGATAAAAAAGATTAGTATTGAAATTAAAGAAGCAGAGAAAAATCCTGATTTAGAGATAAGGCTTAAAAAAGTAGAAGGGTTTGTATTTGCGGAAGAACTTAAAGAAAACCTTGAGAGAGGCAACAAGCTATTTGAAGAGAAAAAATACAGGGAAGCTTTGGAAGTTTATAATGAAATTGTGAATAAAAATCCTGATGCATATATAATATTTCTGAACATTGGGAATTGCTATTTTCAAATGGAGGATTATGACAAGGCTGAAGAAAGTTATAAAAAGGTTCTGGAAAAGGATTCTCAAAATGTAGATGCAATAATTGCAATTGGAAATTGTTATATTAATCGTGGTAAGAAGGAAGAAGCATTAAAATGGTATGGAAAGATCGAGTTTGAGAAAATAAATGATCCAATTGTCCTATACAATATAGGAAATTCTTTTTACGAGAATTCCCAGTATAACGAGGCTTTGAAGTATTATAAGAGGGCTCTGGAATTAAGAAATGATTTCTTGGACGCAAAATATCAGTTAGGTCTCACCTATATTTCCCTTGGGAATTTTGAAGAAGCCCTTCAAGAGTTTGAAAACTATTTAAAGCAAGACTCTGAATCTGAAAGAGCAAGCCAGGTTAGAGGTTTTATAGAGTATCTTAAAAAGCAGAAAAAATAATCAATTTATGGGAAGGAATTTAAAAGAATATTTCTTTTCTTCATTCTTCTTGATTTTTTTCGCCTTGAATATATTTAGTTCTGAGAAAGACAAAAACATTCTTCTAATAACAGTTGATACCCTGAGACCGGATAGGCTGAGTTGTTATAATAAAACCTATCTCCAGACTCCTAACATAGATGAACTTGCTAAAAAAGGGATTTTGTTTAAAAGAGCCTTCGCCCATAATCCTACAACATTGCCTTCCCATGTGAATATCCTTTTAGGCGTTACTCCCTTATTCCATGGTGTTCACGATAACTCCCATTTTAAGGTAAGTGATGAATTTCTGACTATTTCCGAATTTTTGAAACAAGAGGGTTTTTCCACAGGAGCTTTTGTAGGAGCATTCCCTCTTGATTCTCGCTTTGGTCTTGACCAGGGTTTTGATGTTTACGATGACAGCTACCCATCAAAGTCAAAAAAAAGATTTGTGTTTCCAGAGAGGAAAGCTGAAAAGGTTGTAGAGAAAGCTAAAGTTTGGCTGAAAGATCAAAAGGGGAAGTGGTTTGCCTGGGTTCATTTATTTGATCCCCATCAGCCCTATCTTCCACCAGAGCCTTTTTTAAGCAGATTTAAAAATGACCGATATTCTGGAGAGGTAGCCTATGTAGACTTTGAGATAGGGAATTTGCTAAGATTTTTAAAGGAAAATAAAGCTTTAGAGAATACTAT
>JBBIMS010000022.1:2373-10826 GCA_037444285.1 Candidatus Aminicenantota bacterium
ACATGGAGAATCAACCCACGGGTATTTTGCCTATAACAGCACTTTGTGGGTTCCATTGATTTTATGGATCCCAGGAATGAATCCAAAAACAATAGATGAGTATGTTAGTCATATTGATATATTCCCTACAATTTGTGATTTATTAAAAATTAAAAAACCTTCTTTTCTTCAGGGAGTTTCACTTTTACCTTTAATTAATGGTAAAAAATTAAAAGAGAGGATAATCTACTTTGAATCTCTGCATGCTTACTATAACAGAGGATGGGCTCCTGTAAGGGGATTTATTGAAAAAAAATATAAGTATATCGATTCTCCCATCCCTGAGCTTTATAATCTTGAGAACGATTTCAATGAGAAAGTGAACCTTGCGTCAAGAATTAATCTTGATGGGTATAAAGAAAAACTGAAAGAAATAGAAAAATCTCTTTCCTATGATGTAAAAAATGAAAGAATTTTAAGGTTAAATAAAGAAACTCAAGAAAAATTGGAAAGCTTGGGTTATATTTCTTCTGCAGTCCCTCATGTAAAAAAAAGATATGGAATAGAGGATGATTTGAAGACGCTTCTTCCTGTCCATAATAAATTTCAAAAAGCTGTTATTCTTTTCGAAAGTGGCGAGATAGATAATGCGATTTCTACTTTGAAGGAGGTCATAGCTCAGAGGAAAGATTTTGATTTAGCCTATTGCCGTCTTGCTGAAATCCTTGTATCCTCTGGAAGAATAAATGAAGCGATAGAAGTAATGAGAGAGGGTTATAAAAATAACCCTGACAATCATTCTATTATTTCTACATACGGAATCATACTGGTAGAATCAGGAAAGATAGAGGAGGCTATTCCAGTTCTTCAGAAAGGGATTGAGTTATTCAGTTTTGATCCTGAATTATGGAATTATTTAGGGATTGCATACTGGAGAAAAGGAGAAATAAAAAAGGCAATCGAAACTTATGAAAAGGCTCTTTCTCTGGACAAAAATTATGGGATAGTTTATAACAATTTAGGCTCTCTGTATCTTTCAGTTTTTATGAAGAATCCAAAAAGAGAATTTAGCGAAAGGGCTTTGAATTATTTTAAAAGAGCGATAGAACTCGATCCAGAACTGCCATCCGCTTATAATGGGTTAGGTAGTTTATATAAAAAAATAGGAATGGTTGAAGATGCGATTTATAACTGGGAAAAAGCTTTAGAGCTTGATCCAAACTTCGACTTTCCTGCTTACAATCTTGGGATTGCTTGCATGGAAAGAGGAGAGAAAGAAAGAGCTTTAAAATATTTTCAGTTATATCTTAAAATTAAAGATGGAAAAATTTCTCTGAATGAAAGGAGAAAAATAGAAGCTCTTATTCAAAAATGTAAATGATCAGGAGGCTATTATTGTTTTTGACTGATTAAAGAGAATGTGCGAGAATAAAAGTGATGCAGAAAAGGCGAAAAGTAAATTTTCGAGAATCGAAAAGGAAAATACTTAAAGAAAAGTCAAAAAATACCCCTTTGGATAAAAAGATAGAGGAAGCTATTTACCTTTCCGAACTTTGTCAGGAATTGAAAAAAGAGATAAGTAAAAATGCGAGAATCCTTCCAAAAAATAGTTAAATTATTGAATGATTTAATTAAGGAAAGCATTATAAAAGATTTTACCCTTGTCGGAGGTCTTGCCGTCTCGTCATGGAGTATTCCGAGAGCTACAAAAGATATAGATTTTCTTGTCCATATTTCTGAAAAACTTACAGTTAGAGATATTCGAAAATTAAATGAAAGAATAAAGATGGAATTTAATAAAACTGAGTTGATGATGGATAATTTCAAAAAGATGTATGTAATAAGAATAGATAATGTGTTTACTTTAATCGACCTGATAATTGCTTCAAAAAGCTGGCATATTGAAATTCTAAGAGATTCAGTCAAGATTGATTCTTCTCTTTTGGGGAGTCTGATAAATATAGCTAAACCAGAGGGTTTGATAGTGATGAAGTTAAAGGCTGGTGGAGCACAGGATATAATCGATGCTAAGAATTTATATGAGTTAGAAAGTATAGATAAAAGAAAATTATTCTCGCTGGCAAAGTCTGCTGGAGTAGATAAAAAGTTAAGAAGACTTATTATATCAAATAAAAGCACCAGAGTTTGACTCCCATTTGATATTTCTTTAAAATCTTTATGAGGAGGAAAATGATGAAAGGAAATATGGGAGGATTTGACAGGATTTTAAGAACTATTATTGCAATTGTTCTTGGAGTTCTTTATTTTGCAAAGGTTGTAACTGGCATACTCGGAATAGTTCTTCTTGTGATTGCTATAATATTCTTGCTGACAAGCCTTGTCGGATACTGCCCTCTTTATTCAATTATAGGAGTCTCCACAAAGAAACCAAAGGCATAGGTTTGTCGAATCTTCTGAGAAAGAATTTAAGTTTAATTAAATAAAATGAGAAATTTCAAAGTTATATGTGTAATAGTTTCATTAACTCTATTAAGTTTTTGCTCCTACAACAAGTTTTTAACTGGAATAAGTTTTGAAGTTTTTCCCCTTTACTCAATCGCTCCATCTCACATTAATTTAATGTTTATGGTAAATAAGAATAACCTTCCTGAGGATATCCAGGAGAATATTAAAGGAACAATGAGAATTGATCTTTATCTTTACTGGGCACAACTTGTCCCTTCTTCAATGCCTCTTGAGATGGAAAAGATTCTTGGATGGATTCCAATTGATACTGCTTCTTTTATGGTCAAAGATTTTGAACTTGAAAAAGGTTTTTTCGATGAATTTTACATAAAAGACCCCGGAATGTATAAAATCCAATTAGTTCTTGTCAATTCAGAAGGTGTGAAAGTTTTTGTCTCAGAGAAGGTTTTCAGAGTCTCTCAGAATCTGAGAGAGTTCTAATATTCTTATTTTCCCCAGCGAGAAAGTGCATTTTCTGCAGATTTTCTGCGGGGGTCATTTGGACTTGCAGTATTGAGAAAGAGTTTTAAATACTCTGATGCGGGATCAATTTTACCAAATTGGGCAAGCATCACTGCCATGTTATAGTAGGTTTCTGGAGAGGGATGAAGCTGAACAGCTTTGTAGAGGTTTTCGTAAGCTTTTTCAAAATTTCTTAATGCAGAGTATGTTATCCCCAATTCCTGATAGATTTTATAATCGTCAGGGTATCTTTCTTTAAGATGATTATAAATCTCCAGTGCCTTTTCTATTTGTCCTGAAAGTAAGAGGGAATAGGCATAGTCTATTTTTAAAAGCTTATTTTCAGGCTCAATTTTTAAAGCTTCCTCGTAATAATGAAGACTCTCATGAGGTCTATTGGTATGGCTTAATATCCAGCCAATAGCAACTAAAGCCTCAAAGAAGTCGGGTTTTATTTCAAGGGCTTTTTTTGCTGCCTCCAGAGCCTCATTGTATTTACCCATTACAGTGTAGATTGCGGAAAGCTGACTTAAAAGCTGATATGAATCAGGATTAATTTCGAGACCTTTCTTTATAACCTCAACAGCCCTCCCATAATTCCCGGTCCTGTGGTAAATCCTTCCGAGATAGTGATAGGAAAGGGGGATTTCGGGATCAATCTTTATGAGAGTTTCATATTTCTCAATTGCACATGATATGTCTTTTCTATATTCGCACTCTTTGGCGTCAAGGAGAATTTTTAAAGATTCCAGTTTGTCTTTTGGATCAGGTAAGGATTTACTTTTTCCTGAAGAAAAATCCCCTCCAATATATCCAAGGGATCTTAATCTTTCTTCATCTTCCCTTGATAATACTCTTTTCCCGGAAATTCCAGAAATGAACTCTTTCTCCATTCTCTCCATAAGAGCCTTCAATTGCTCAGCCCTTTCTTTTTCTATTTCAAAGAGATTTTTACTTTCATGGGGGTCTTCTCTTATGTTGTAAAGTTCCTCCTTTGGAGCAAAAACATATTTCCATTCTCCATCCACAACTCCCTTGAGTTCAGCCCAGTTGAAACTTTCTTTTGGATAAACTGTTTCCATATAAAATGGAAGATCCCTTTTCTTTCTTCCTGAAACGTAAGGAAGCAAACTCTCTCCTTGAAAATTTTGTGAATTCTCAATCCCCAAAAAATCAATAACTGTAGGGGCTATATCAACCAATCTAACATTTGCCTTTATCCCTTTATTTTTCGGAAACTTTTTGGAAGCTACCATTATCATTGGGACTTTCATGCTAACTTCGTAGAGAAAGATTCCGTGATCCCTTTCTCCGTGTTCACCGAGGGATTCTCCATGGTCTCCAACTATCACTATCAATGTCTTCTCCAACTCATCCCCAAGCTCATCCACAACCTTCCCAACATACTCATCCATATAAGCTATCTCACCATCATACCTGTCCTCTAACTCTGTCCTCCATGGCTCAGGAGGATCATAGGGTAAATGAGGATCATAGAAATGAACCCAGCTAAACCACTTCCCTTCACCCTTCCCCCTATACCACCTCCTGAATGCTGAATATACCTTCTCTGCCCTCCTCTCAGATAAAAATGTCTTTATCCTCTCCTCCCCCATATCATCATCGTAAAATTCAAACCCCTGATCAACTCCAAATCGAGAGTCCAAAGAGAAAGATGCCACAAAAGCAGAGGTCTTCCAACCTTTTGACTTCAATATCTCAGCAAGGGTTTCAACTTTATCAGAGAGTTTGTAATTGCCATTGTTTCTTACACCGTGATATAGAGGATAAGTTCCTGTCAAGATTGTGCAGTGGGAGGGCAAAGTAAGGGGGACCTGGCAGTAGGCATTTTCGAATTTAACACCCATCTGAGCCAATCTGTCGAGGTTTGGAGTTTTTGCTTTTCCGTATCCATAACAGCCAATTCTATCTGCCCTTGTTGTGTCAAGGGTTATTAAAAGAACATTCCAATCCTCGTCACCTCTTAAATTTTTGAAAAAGAGACTGAAGATAAAGAAAGAGGCGAGAAAGATGGCTAAAAGAGAGATTATATAAATGATTCTTAATTTCTTCTTTTTTTCAGGAACAATTTCCTTCTCAATTTTTTGTCTGTTCTTGATTTTCTTTTTGTCTTTTTTCATATGAAAATTATTACTCAATAAGATAAATCAGTCAAACTTTCAGTTTGTTGTCCACCAATTATTTAAACTTTTGTTTTTTGATCTCCAGTTTCTTGCTTCTTGCCATTGCATAATATTCTTCTGCTTTCTCTCTATTCCCCATCTCGTCATAAATGGCTGCGAGGGTTTGGTAGAGCTCAGCACTTTCCTTTATCTTTAAACCTTTTTCGGCCATTGAAATTGCCTTGTTGTAATCTTTTGCAGAAAAATAAGTGAGAGAAATATCTCTATAAATGGAGGGATCATCTGGAAATTTCTTTAGAAGTTCATTCAAAATTAAGAGAGCTTTTTCTGGCTTACCATTCTCCGCAAGGGTTACAGCATAATCCTGTTGAAGTTTTCTATTCTCTGGCTCAATTTTGAGCGCCCTTTCAAACATTGAGAGGGCTTCCTCTTTTTTCCCCAATCGGTTTAATATCCATCCAGAGAGGTATAGAGCCTCGAAATTTTCGGAATCTATCTCCAGCGTTTTTTGAAAAGATTTGAGGGAATCTTCTAAATTTCCAGCTTCGAAATTTATTTTCCCCAGCGCATTCCAGAGGAGCTGGGATTCTGGCATTAGTGCAAGCCCTTTTTTAATAACCTCTATCGCACTATTTAAATCTCCAAGATTCATGAAACTTTCTGCGAGGGAGGTGTATCCGAAAGTGCAGTAAGGTTCAAGAGTTATGAGCTTTTTATAGAGTTCTAAAACTACCATCTCCCTTTTTTCAAATTCTGAAATTTGAGCATTTTCAATTATTTTTATAACTTCAATTCTTCTTTTTGGATCTGGCAAATTCTTTGATGGAACTCCTGCTTTCTCAGAAAGGATATACCCCAGTGATTGGAGTTTCTCCAGCTCCTCCTGAGATAGTCTATGGGTTTTTGATTCTGAAGAGGGATAGCTTGAGAGTATCTGGTTTAAATATGCTCTAAGCTCCTCCCTTCTTTCAACTTCAGAATTGTAAAGATTTATTTTCTCTTCAGGATCAAAGGACAACCTGTAAAGCTCAGGTTCTGGAGCTAAAATCAACTTCCATTCATCCTTTATCAAACCTATCAGCCTTGACCATCTCATTGCCTCTTCAGGATAAAAGGTTTCAATATAAGAGGGAAGGTTTTCTCTTTTCTTCTCCTTGATATAATATTTCAAATCTATCCCATCAAATCTCTGTTTGGAAGAGATCCGTAGGAGGGAAAGGATTGTAGGCACTATATCTATCAATCGAACCCTTGTTTTTAAGGATTTTCCTTCGGGTATTTCTCCTTTTTTCACTATAATAAAAGGGACCCTTAAAACTGATTCGTAAAGGAAAAATCCATGTTGGATTTCCCCGTGTTCACCGAGGGATTCTCCATGGTCTCCAACTATCACTATCAATGTCTTCTCCAACTCATCCCCAAGCTCATCCACAACCTTCCCAACATACTCATCCATATAAGCTATCTCACCATCATACCTGTCCTCTAACTCTGTCCTCCATGGCTCAGGAGGATCATAGGGTAAATGAGGATCATAGAAATGAACCCAGCTAAACCACTTCCCTTCACCCTTCCCCCTATACCACCTCCTGAATGCTGAATATACCTTCTCTGCCCTCCTCTCAGATAAAAATGTCTTTATCCTCTCCTCCCCCATATCATCATCGTAAAATTCAAACCCCTGATCAACTCCAAATCGAGAGTCCAAAGAGAAAGATGCCACAAAAGCAGAGGTCTTCCAACCTTTTGACTTCAATATCTCAGCAAGGGTTTCAACTTTATCAGAGAGTTTGTAATTGCCATTGTTTCTTACACCGTGATATAGAGGATAAGTTCCTGTCAAGATTGTGCAGTGGGAGGGCAAAGTAAGGGGGACCTGGCAGTAGGCATTTTCGAATTTAACACCCATCTGAGCCAATCTGTCGAGGTTTGGAGTTTTTGCTTTTCCGTATCCATAACAGCCAATTCTATCTGCCCTTGTTGTGTCAAGGGTTATTAAAAGGACATTCCAGTCTTTCGGATGTTGCGAGCAATGGATATGGAGAATTAATAAAATCGGAAAAATCAAAAAGGTTTTTAAATTAAGATTTATTCGGGACTTTTTTCTCTTCATTTCAAAAAGCTGTTCTAAAGAGTTTCAAATACAGGAATATTTCATTTCCAGTTAAAAGCTCTTCATTTTTCTTACTGCTCATGTTCGTTTTAAATCGTATAGTTTAGACATTGATAAGTCAATAGAAAAATCTGACTATAAAATAAAAAGGGGATGGGGAAACCCCATCCCCTTGATTTTACCTTAACTGCTTAGAACAGGTATCTGATGGAGAGCTGGACTATTCTTCTACCATCCTTTCTTGATGTGGTTCCGAAAACTCCGCTTGCCAGATTTCTTACAGGGAATTGCCAGATATGATGGTTGAGAGCGTTTATAAATTCTGCCCTGAGCTGAAGGGTTGTATCTCTTCCTCCAACAGGGATTGTGAAGTTCTTCATTAAGGAGAGATCAAGATTGTAGTTCCAGAGCCACTCAAAGGTGTTTCTTCCAAGAAGGTTCTGCTTGTAGTAGTCTAAGTCACCGGGTCCTTTTGGATAGGTTGGGAATGGGAATTTTGATTTGTCCAAGGAAGGAGCCTTGGAACCACCAAATGGTGAATAGTCCTTGATTGCATCCTGGAAGTTTCCTCCACCCCAGAGAGGTCTGTCATATCCGTTCCAGTCTCTGTTGAAGTCACGGGAACCATCAAATACTGTGAATGGTCTTCCAGAAAGAACCTGGAATATACCATTTATCTGCCATCCTCCGAATATTGCCTTTAGGAGTTTATTCTCTGATTCTTTGAAGAAGGGAAGCTCATAGATGAAGGAGCCAACAAGATTGTGTCTGTAGTCAAAGGCAGCTCTTCCATACTCCATCTCTCTGAATTCATGGCTGACCGCGGCAAGGGAGCCTGTCATTGCATCTCCGAAGTAGTCGGAGTTCATGTCTATTGCCTTACCCAGTGTATATGTGGTCTGGAACTGAAGTCCTTTTGAGAACCTCTTTGTTAAAATTATCTGGAGACCATGATAACGGGAATTGGCATCCTGGGCACGGAAGTTAACCTGAGTAGCTGCGAAATAGGGGTTGATATAATCCCTTCTTCCGTCCAATCTGTCACCAGTAAATCTATTCAGTCTGTGGATCCATCCGAGGTGCATTCCGATTGAGCCAACATAGTTTACTTCCAAGGCTAAATCAGTTGCAATCTCCCTCTGTATTCCGAGAAGCCAGTTGTATGCCATTCCTGGTTTCAATTTAGGATCCATCCATCTCAAACTCCAGGTCCCTCTTGTATTCGGCGCTGGTAGTCCTGTAGGAACTGTCCAGTAATAATCTGCCCATCCCGGGACTCCCCAATAAGA
>JBBIMS010000022.1:10836-11986 GCA_037444285.1 Candidatus Aminicenantota bacterium
GCCAGACAGGAAGGTTGCGAAGCAGAAATCAGGATAGTTGAATCTGTCATTTTCGTAGATATTGTTGAAAGTTCTGTCGTAGGAAACACCTGCACCAGCTCTTAGAGAGGTTTTACCATCTCCTGTTAGATCATAAGCTACACTGAGTTTTGGAGCAAAGTTGAGATAATATGGATCCCATAATCCTTTTCCTTCCAGTTGCCTTCCATCGGCAATAAGATATTTGATTCCGTTTACATAATCTCCTGGTCCAAAGGATGGCATTGCTTGTTTATCGTGCATTTCAGAAGGGACTCCGTAATACTCCCATCTAAGACCCATGGAAAGAGTTAATCTTGGAGTTATGCGCCAGTCATCCTGAATAAATATACCACCTTCAAGCCCGTGAAAGTTTCTGTATGTATCTCCTCTCTTCCACTCTCCAACAACTGTTGTATAATCATTGGGTCCACCGACACCAGGTGGAGGATCTGCTCCAATTGTAAAGTAAGCGGAGGGAATATTTTGAATCCACTCCATCCCGTAATACCAGTAATAGCTTCCATAAACATAAGCGTCAAATGTTGAATAGGACCTCCAGTATCTTGCTTCAAATCCTGTTTTAATTGAGTGGTTTCCTACCTGGAATGAGAGTGTATCTGCTAACTGGAACACATTGTTTTTAAAGAGTTGTGGAAGGTTTGTGGCATCTCCAAATCCAACCACTCCATCAAAGAAGTAGGCAAGGGGAACATCCGCAATTGTTCTTGGATAATCGTCGTAGTCTCTGTGGAATCCGAGCCTGACTTCATTATACATTGTTGGAGAGAAGATATGGAGCCATGTGATTCCACCAGTGTGATAGTGGAAGTAGTTGTTTGCCATTTCAGGGAGGAGAGTATTGTATCCACCGTTGTAATTCCAGTGGGATTCACCAAAGTCATATATCCATCTGAAGGAGATCCTGTCCTTTTCAGAAAAGATGTGGTCAATTTTTATACCCACATTGTATTCATTGAATTTATAAACACTGTTAAATGAAGCTCTTCCGTAGTCGTAGACTCCATCTCCGTCAATATCTATGAAGTCATGGGTTGGAACAGGGTATTTGTTTCCAGGCTGTTCCACATAGTTATTCTGGTAAGTGTTGAAATACCATTTCTGCGCTGTT
>JBBIMS010000023.1:0-11965 GCA_037444285.1 Candidatus Aminicenantota bacterium
ATATTTTTGTCAAATGAAACAACCTCCTGAGAATGCCAGATTTTATTATCCTTTACGGAGATAATACTTTTTTTACTTTTTCAGGTGTCTCATCAAAAGCTCCTCAAGAATTCTTTCCAGTTTTATATCAGAGGAGCTTAGAAGGACGAGAAGGTGGTATAGCAAATCTGATGTTTCGTTTATTATCTCCTTTGAATCCCCTTTTAAGTATGCAATTATAACTTCCAATGTTTCTTCCCCAAGTTTTCTGGCTATTAACTCTTTGCCATTCCGAAACAGGTAGGATGTGTAAGATTTATTGTCATAAATTTTCTTTCTCCCTTCTATTATCGAAAAAAGCTTATGGATAAAGTTGTAAAGAGGAGGGGGATAACCTGAAAATATTTTCTCAAAAAAACAGGAACGCTTGCCAGTGTGACAAACATTGCCACTGGGATTTACAAGAATTAGAAGTGTGTCCTTGTCACAATCTATAAATATGCTCGAGACATAAAGATAATTTTTAGAGGTCTCTCCTTTCATCCACAATCTTTTTCTGGATCTGCTGTAAAAATAAACCTTTCCTTCTTCCATTGTCTTTTCAAGAGATTCTCTGTTCATATATCCAAGCATGAGAATTTCCCCTGTTTTATAGTCCTGGATTATTGCAGGTATTAAACCTTTCTCATCAAATTTTATTTCCATTCCTTTTCTCCTTTCAAATCCTAACATTTATTCCCATTTTTTTCAGATATAATTTCAAATCAGGGATTCTAAGATGTCCGTAGTGAAAGACTGTTGCTGCAAGAACTGCTGAGGCTCCACCATCTTTCACTATCTTATAGAAATGTTCAGGCAAAAAGCCTCCTCCTGAGGCAATTATTGGAATGTTGACATTCTTTGATAGAGATTTTGTGAGCTCCACATTAAAACCTTCACAGGTTCCATCCTTTTCTATGCTTGTCAAAAGAATCTCTCCTGCACCTAATTTTTCAACTTCAATTCCCCATTTTATAGCATCTTTTCCACTCCTTTCCCTTCCTCCTCTAATAAAAGCCTCATAAAACTTTCCGTTGTGCATTGCATCAATTGATACAACCACGCATTGAGAGCCGAAAGTGGAGGATAGCTCCGAAATTATCTCAGGTCTCTCTATAGCTGAAGTGTTGATTGATATTTTGTCTGCTCCAGAATTCAAAATTCTTTTTGCATCCTCTAAGGATGAAATTCCTCCACCCACTGTGAGAGGTATATTTATTTCCCTTGCCACCCTTTCCACAAGTTTATAAAGAGTTTTCCTTCCTTCTGAGCTTGCTTTAATGTCAAGGAATACAATTTCATCAGCCCCTTCATCTCTGTAAATTTTTGCTGCCTCAACAGGATCACCGGCATCACTGATGTTTGAAAAATTGATTCCTTTAACAACCCTTTCATTTTCTACATCCAGGCATGGTATTATTCTTACTGCCAGCATTTATTACCTCCTGAATTTCATGAGGATTTTTCCTTCAAGAATAGCTCTTCCCACAATTACCCCCTTAACGCCTTCCTGCTCTCTTAAAATTTCAATGTCCCTCTCATCTCTTACACCACCTGCAAAGTATATGTTGAAACCCCTTGATGTTATATTCTTAATTTTTTCCAATCTAACACCTTCCGTCTCTTTCAATGTCTGTAAAAATAAACTCTGAGATTCCCAGGGAGGAAAGATAAAGGAGGGCAGATTCCAGGGCAAAACCTTCTTCTTTCCAGCCTCTAATCCTCACTCTTTCCTTCCTTACATCAAGGGATACAATTATTTTTTCTGAAAATTCCTTTAACAATTGCTCAAATAACCCTTTGTTAAGAAATACAAGACTACTCAGGACAATCCTTTTAACTCCAATATTGATTAACTTCTCCACATGAAAGATTGAATTTATTCCCCCTCCAACCTGGACTTTCGATTTTACATTCTTTGTTATTTCGTGAATAATTTCCCAGTTTGAAATTTCGCCTCTTAAAGCACCATCTATGTCGACAATATGAATCCATTCAGCTCCACTCCTTTCAAATTTCGATGCCAGTTCCAAGGGATCAAAGGGATATAAAATAACCTTTGATAAATCTCCCTTTACCAGTCTAATGCATTTCCCATTCTTAATATCAATAGCAGGTATTATTAACATCAAGCCACTTCCTTAAAAATTCAATACCATTTTTCCCACTTTTTTCTGGATGAAATTGAACTCCCCATATATTTTCGTCTCTCACAATTGAAGGGAAAGAAATTCCATAGAATGTTTCACCAAGAATTATTTCTTTTTTCTCTGGTGAGCAATAATAGGAATGGGCAAAGTAAAAGAATTTTTCGTCTTCAATAAAAGGCTCTTTCTTAAGAGACACTGTGTTCCATCCCATGTGGGGTATTCTTACATTTGAAGGAAGCCTTTTAACCTTTCCCTTGAGTAAGCCAAGACCTTTTGCTCCAGGACCTTCCTCGCTCTCCTCAAATAGAATCTGCATTCCGAGGCATATTCCAAGAATAGGAATTTTCTCCTCTGATTTCTTAATTAAAACATCTTTAAGCTCAAATCTTTCAATGTTTTTCATTGCCTCTTTGAAAGAGCCCACCCCAGGTAGAATTATTCTATCTGCTTCCTCTATTTTTTCTCTTTGTGAGCTAAGTATAATATCCATCCCAATCATTCTGAAAGTATTCAGGATACTGAAAATGTTTCCAATGCGATAATCAATAACCACTATCATTTTGAAGAAAGAACCCCCTTTATTTTTTTATCTATAGCAAGCCCTTTTCTTAGAGAGTATCCAAGACCTTTGAAAATAGCCTCATTTATGTGATGTTCATTTTTCCCTCTTATTACATCAATGTGGGCAGTTATTAATGAGTGACTTGTAAAAGCTCTTAGAAAATCAATTGTTTCGAATTTTAAATCTGTGGGGGATTCTAAAAGCAGAAATGTCCTGCCGGATATGTCCACTGAAACCCTCACAAGGGTTTCATCAAGAGGAACATAGCAGAAGCCGAGCCTTGAAATTCCTCTCCTCTCTCCAACTGCAATTTTTAATGCTTCTCCCAGGGCTATCCCAGTATCTTCTACCACATGATGGAGATCAATCCTCTTCTTTTCTATTGAATTAATCTTGAGATCAAAGAGTGCAAATATAGCCATGTTTTCAAGGAGATGATTAAAAAAGGGAATTCCTGTCTCTATTTGCACATTTCCGCTTCCGTCAATATTAATTTCAACAAATACTTCTGACTCCTTAGTTTTATAAAAATATTCTCCTCTCCTATTATTTTTTGAGCTCATTGAGCACCTCCTTCAATTCTTTTATGAATTTTTTGTTTTCTTTTTCCCTTCCTATGGTTACCCTGAGACAATTTTTTAGTCTTGGGGAATCCAACTTCCTCAAAATAATTCCTCTTCTTTTCATTTTTTCATAAACAATGGAAGAATCAGTTTGGTTTAATTCAAATAAAATGAAATTTCCTGAGGAAGGGAAAGGCTTTATAGAGTCAATTTCTTTAAGAGCTCCAAAGACCTTTCCCCTCTCTTCTTTTATTTTTTCTACAAATACTTTTACATACTCCCTTCTTTTTAATAAAAATTTCAAGGCAGAAATAGTGAAGGAATTTACACTGAAGGGTGGTTTCGAATTCTCAATAATTTTTGTTATTTCAGGGTTTGCAAGAATGTAACCAGCTCTTAAACCAGCTATGGAAAAAGCTTTTGAAAATGTTCTTAAAATTATGAGATTCTTGTAATCTTTTATATAACCTTTAAAACTCTTTCCTGAAAACTCATAGTAAGCTTCGTCAATTATAACATATGAATCTTTTAGCTCAAGAAGTTCAAGCACTGCATCCTCTGGAACTTCACAACCACATGGATTGTGGGGAGAAATGAGGACTATAAGGGGTGGGGCTTCCTTCTTTGCCTTTTCAATTAAATCCTTTATGTCATATCTAAATTCTGAATCAAGAGGAGTTTGAATAACCTTCAACTTTAAAAGGGAAGCAATCCATGAATAAACTGAGAAACATGGTTCGGGAAGTAAAACTTTTTCCCCATTTTTCAGAAAACTTAGAAAGATTGCTTGTATAAGCTCATTGGAGCCATTCCCAACAGCAATTCCATCATGTTTAAATTCTGAGTAATCTGAAATTAACTTTTTGACTTCTTCTTCTCCCTCCGGATATCTTCTCCATTCAATTTCCAAAAAACTTTTAAAAATTTCCTTTTTTAAAAAATCCGGGGGTTCATAGGGAGATTCATTTTTGTCAAGCTTTATCACTTCCCTTCTATTTATTTCTTTCATGTTTCCCCCTCACCCTTATTGATTCAGCATGGGCAAAGAGCCCTTCCTTTTCTGAAAGAGCTATTACATTGTCCATGGCTTTTAAGAATTCTTCTCTGTCAAAGGAGATAATTGAAATTTCTTTCAAAAATGTCCTCACACTAAGAAGGGAAAGGAAGCGGCATGTTCCTCCAGTGGGAAGAATGTGAGATGGTCCTGCCCAGTAATCTCCTATGGTAACCGGAGAATAATCTCCTGTAAAAATAGCTCCCGCATTTTTTATTAAATTTAGCCACTTTTCAGATTCCTTAACCTGGAGGGATAGATGTTCTGGAGCAATTTCATTTGATAAGGAGAAAGCTTCCTCCAAATCTTTTACTAAAATTATCCCTCCATTTTTCTTGAGAGCTTTTTTGATTGGCTCCATTTTAGGGAAACTACTGATTATATTTTCAACATATCTTTTTACATTTTTCGCCAAATTAGAGGACGAAGTTATAAGGATTGCCATGCTGTCCTCTCCATGCTCAGCCTGGGATAGTAAATCCCAAGCTAAAAATTCTGGGTTTGCATAATCATCAGCAATAATTACAATTTCAGAAGGACCCGCAATCGTGTCAATTCCCACAGTGCCAAAGAGTAATTTTTTTGCTTTCTGGACATATTTATTTCCAGCCCCAGCTATAATATCTACCTTTGGAATTGTTTCTGTTCCAAATGCCATACCAGCTATTGCTTGTGCACCACCAACCTTAAAAATTTTTTTAATTCCGAGAATTTTTGCACAAAAAAGAATGTATGGGGATATTCTATTTTCCTTGTCAGGAGGTGTGGCAATATATATCTCTTCAACTCCAGCAACCTTTGCAGGAACAGCACTCATAAGAAGAGAAGAGAAAAGGGGGGCTTTTCCTGATGGCACATATATCCCTGCCCTTTGAACAGGAATAAGAATCTGGGAACAGCTATTCAATTTTATTTCCTTCCTTATTCCCTGGAGCTGAGCTTTTGCAAAATCTTCTATTCTTTTTCTCAAATTATTTATCAGGGCTTCCATCTCAGGTTCTATACGGGGTTTGAATTCTTCAACTTTTATGTCTTCCTTTTTGTATCCAGGGCAATCAAATTTCCTCGTCCAGTAAACGATTGCATCATCTCCTCTTTTTGAAACATCTCTTATTATCCTCTCAACTACTCTTTTGACTCCTTTTTCATCTTTATTTCTTCTATACTTAAAAGGATATTTTTTTATCGATAACATTCTTTAGCCTCCTTCTAATTTCTTCAATTTCATTTCTTTTCTGACTGTATCTTATTTCATTGGCAATCAGACGGGCGGTTGACTCATGAATAACTTTCAAGATCTTAAGTCCATTTTGCCTGAGAGTCTTTCCGGTCTTTACAATGTCAATGATAAGATCCGAAAGCCCGGAAACACATGCAAGCTCAACAGAACCACTGAGTTTTATTATCTTGAAAGATCTTTGCATTGATTTTGAAAACTCAGATGCAACATTAAAATACTTTGTGGCAATTCTTAAAGGAGAAATATTTTCCAATTCCTCTAAGGTCTTTGAGCCTGCAAGAACAAGGTGGCATTTTCCGAACTTAAGATCTTCAATCTCATATATATCAAATTCTTTTTCCTCCAGAAGGACATCCTTACCGCATATTCCAATATCTGCGATTCCACTCTCGACATAAAGGGGAGTATCAAAATCCTTTGTGAGAATGAGCTTTATAGAATCTTCAGGTATAGAGTGAATCAGCCTTCTGTTCCGAGTAAAGGGAATTTTAAATCCTGCCTCCCTGAAAAAATCAAGAGTCTCATTCAAAAGCCTTCCCCTTGGAATAGCAATCGTAATCATATAACCTCCTCAAGCAGGTCAATGTTTAAAGAAAATCCTACTGCTGGCAAATCTTTTCCGAATTTTTTCAGGAGCTCATCGTATCTTCCTCCATTCCCAACAGCAAATCCTGATTTAGGTGAAACAATTGAAAATATAATCCCTGTGTAATAGTCAAAATTTTTGAATTTTGCAAGATCAAATAAAAGGTATCTTTTCTTTGAACCTATAGAACGATAGATTTTTCTCAGGACTGAGATAGCTTCCGCAGATTTTTCATTTTTAAAAATCTTTTCTCCTTTCAAAAGTATCCTTTCATCTCCAATTAAGTCTAAGAGATTTTCAAATTTGTCTTTTATTGGCTTCGGTAAATTTTTGATATAATCATTCCACTGGAATTTGCTCCGTTTTTGAAAGATTTTAATGGCTGATTTTTTTTCTTCCGAAGAAAAGGGAATTTCATCAAACAACCCTTCAAGAAATTGAGAATGGCTAAGGATAATGTAAAACTCATCACCACAAATTTTTTTCATAACCGAAATAGCAAGTTTTAGGGTTTCTATGTCAGACTCAATTGATGAATCACCAATGATTTCTATCCCTGCCTGTGTGGTTTCAATAAATTTTCCATTTCCAGTCTTAACCTTTCTGAAGATGTTTGAAATATAATATACTTTCAGAGGCGTTTTTAAATTCGAAAGGGTAGTGCAAACCATCCTTGCAACAGAGCAGGTAAGGTCAGCTCTAAGGGAAAGGAGTTCTCCATTCTCGTCAAAAAACTGAAGCAGTTTGTAGAAACCATCCTCCCCTTTTCCCTGAAGAAAAACAGAAGAAAACTCCACAGTTGGAGGAATAACAGGTTTAAAACCCTTTCTGAGAAAAATATTTTCGATTTTACTCTCAATCTTCTTCCTTTTAAAAGCTGATTCAAAAAATAGGTCTCTAAAGCCATTGGGAATATCAAATATATTTCTATAATTCATAGCTTCCTCCTTTTAAAGTTATTAAGATAAAGAGAAGAAAAGATGGAATTGTAGGTGTAGAGTGGGGCCTAATCAGGCCCCATGAGGGTGGGAAAGGAGGTGATGGATTAAGAGGCAGGAGGTTGAGAAACTATGAGAACAAAAGAAGTAAGACATAAGAGAAAATTATAATAATACAAATCTAAAAAGTCAAAAAAATTTTTATTTCTTTTTTTAATTTTGGCTGTTTTTATTTCAAAGCATTCTTTTTTCAGGAAGGCTTTACCCAGCTTAGATATTTGCATCTTGGGTAGGAAGAGCAGGTGTAGAATTTCTTTCCTTTCTTTGAAATTCTCTCAACAACATAACCTCCGCATCCGTTTGGGCAAGGTATTTCAGTTTTCTTTTCATTTTTCTTTATGAAATTGCATTTCGGATAACTTGAACAGGCAATGAATGTTCCATACTTTCCTTTCCTTTTCACCAGAGGTGAGCCGCATAGAGGGCATTTTTCATTTAAAAGATCTCCTTTCTTTTCAAGATTTGAAGTGTAGTCACAATTTGGATAAGAAGAACATGCATAAAACATTCCAAATTTACCTTTCTTCAAAACAAGGGGACTTCCACACTTTGGACAGACTTCCTTTGTTGGAATCCCCCTCACTTTCTCCATTTCCTTTTCTGCTTCCTTTAGATTTTTATCAAGGATCGAGTAGAAATCTACTGGAACCGAACTCCAGTCCTTTTTCCCTTCAGTAATCTCATCAAGTTCCTCCTCCATTTTTGCTGTAAAATTGTAGTCCATAATTTCTGGGAAATATTTGATTAATGTGTCAACGACAAAAATCCCCAATTCTGTAGGAATGAATTTCCCTTTATCCTTAATAACATAAACCCTTTCCTGAAGCGTTGATAAAATTGTTGCATATGTGCTCGGTCTTCCAATACCCCTCTGCTCAAGCTCTTTAACAAGGGAACCCTCAGTGTATCTTGGAGGTGGCTGAGTAAAGTTCTGTTTTGGAATTATATCGATAAGTTTGAGGACCTCCCCTTCTTCTGCCTCAGGAAGTATGATCTTTTCCTCTTCCTCTTCTTCAGGGGAATAGATTCTTAAAAAACCAGGGAATTTTACAACCTGCCCCTTTGCAGCGAATTCATATTTACCCGCCTCTATTATAAAGATTGTTTCGTCTATTACTGCTGGGCTCATTTGGGAAGCAAGGAATCTTTCCCAGATTAGCTTGTAAAGTTTTGACTCATCCTTGGAAAGGTAAGGTTGCAAAGATTCTGGTGTTCTAAAGACAGATGTTGGTCTTATTGCTTCATGGGCATCCTGGGAAGCTTTACCAACCTTCCATCTGTTGGGAGTTTTTGGAACATACTCCTCTGAAAAATTTTCTTTTATAAATTGGATAGCCTCCCTCTGGGCAGTTGTAGAAACTCTGATTGAGTCTGTTCTCATATAAGTTATAAGCCCTGTTGGACCTTCCTCTCCCACTTCAACACCTTCGTAAAGTTTCTGGGCTATGAGCATTGTTTTTTTAACAGGGAAACCCAATCTTTTAAAGGCTTCCTGCTGGAGAGTTGATGTTATGAAAGGTGGAGGAGGAACTTTTTTCTTTTCTTTCTTTTCAATTTTTTTAAGGATAAAACTCAAATTTTTAAGCTCTTCAACAATTCTTTCTGCAGAGGATTTGTCATGAATTTCTGGCTTTTTTCTTTCAATTTTTGATAATCTTGCCATGAATTGGGGGGGTTTTGAAGATGAAAGAAGAGCTGAAATTGTCCAGTATTCCTGGGGAACAAAACTTGCAATTTCCTTCTCCCTCTCGCAAATCATTCTGAGAGCTACAGATTGGACTCTTCCTGCACTCAGCCCCTTCTTAATTTTCCTCCACAAAAATGGGCTTATAAGATAACCAGCAAGTCTGTCGAGGACTCTCCTTGCCTGCTGAGCCTGTACAAGAGCCATGTTTATAGTTCCTGGATTGGAAATAGCCTCTCTAACAGCTCTCTCAGTAATCTCGTAAAAGAGAGCTCGGAAAATCCTTGGATTTTTTCCCCTTAAAAGCTCAAAGAGATGGAAACATATTGCCTCCCCTTCTCTATCAGGGTCAGCACATAGAAATATCTTTTCACTTTTGGCTGCGAGCTCCTGCAATTCTTTTATAATTTTCCTTCTTTTTGGAATGATGATATAGTGAGGTTTGAAACCATTTTCTATATCAATACCCAATTTTGATTTTGGAAGATCCTTTACATGACCCATTGAAGCCTTAACAATAAAATCCCTCCCCAGATATTTGGCTATGGTCTTAGATTTTGCAGGAGACTCAACTATTACTAAATTTTTTCCCATTTTTAAAACACCAAGAGTATTACTTTATCAATATTTTTTTATTTCATCAAGAAAAACTTTAGATAGTCTATTATACATGCCTTATGAGGGGATCTTATTCAGGATGTAGTCTAAATTATGGAGCGAGTCTGGTGATTGACAGCGATATAATAATGAAGTATCATTAATCTTTGAAATATGAAATTGAAGGCGCGTGGCTCAGGGGTTAGAGCGCTACCTTGACACGGTAGAGGTCGGCGGTTCAAGTCCGCCCGCGCCTATAAAAAATTATGAAAGAAATAGAGGATTTTACTGAGAGTGGAGAAAGAGAAAGAAAGTTTAGAAACATTAAGGCATAGTGCTTCCCATCTTCTTGCCCATGCTGTGCTAACCCTTTATCCGGGAACAAAAATTGGTATAGGTCCAGCAGTAGAGAATGGTTTTTACTACGATTTTGAAAGGGAAGAGCCCTTTACACCTGAGGATCTCGAAAAGATTGAGAAGAAGATGGAAGAGCTATCCAGGCAAGATCTAAAGATCGAGCAGTTCTTCCTTCCAAAAAAGGAGGCAATCGCATTTTTCAGGGAGAAGAATCAGGATCTAAAAGTTGAGCTTATTGAAGAGAAGGGCGATGAAAATGTAAGCCTTTACAGGCAGGGAGATTTTGTTGATTTCTGCCTTGGACCCCACATGCCATCAACAGGTTCTGTTAAATTCTTTAAACTTCTATCAGTTGCTGGTGCATACTGGAAAGGGGATGAGAAAGGGAGAAAGTTGCAGAGGATTTATGGAACAGCTTTCTTCTCAAAGGAGGAACTTGAAAATTATTTGAAGCAGATTGAGGAAGCAAAGAAGAGGGATCACAGAAAGCTTGGACCTGAGCTTGATCTATTTTCCATTCAAGATACAATTGGAGCGGGATTGATCCTCTGGCATCCAAAGGGTGCGATGGTGAGGAAGATAATTGAGGATTATTGGAAAGAGGAGCATTTAAAGAATGGATATGAGCTCCTCTATACCCCCCACATAGCAAGGTTGGAGCTATGGAGAACAAGTGGGCATCTTGATTTTTATAGAGAGAATATGTATCCCCCTATGGAGCTTGAGAATCAGACCTTCCAGCTTAAACCCATGAATTGCCCCTTTCACATACAGGTTTACAAATCAAGACTAAGAAGCTACAGGGAACTTCCAATTAGATGGGCTGAGCTTGGAACAGTTTATAGATTTGAGAGAAGCGGAGTTCTACATGGACTTCTCAGGGTTAGAGGATTTACTCAAGATGATGCCCATCTCTTTGTTACACCGTCCCAGCTGGAGGAAGAGCTGGAGAGACTTGTAGATTTCACATTGCATATTCTAAGAACCTTTGGTTTTGAAGAATACGACATATACCTTTCAACAAGACCTGAGAAATTTGTTGGAGAGATAGAAGATTGGGATGCTTCCACATCAGCCCTTGAAAATGCCTTGAAGAAGGCGAGACTTTCTTACAGAATTGACCCAGGGATGGGCGCTTTCTACGGTCCAAAGATCGACATAAATATTAAAGATTCCCTTGGAAGGCTATGGCAATGCTCCACAATTCAGGTTGATTTTAACCTTCCAAAAAGATTCGATATTGAATACATGGGAGATGATGGGAAAACTCACAAGGCAATAATGATTCACAGAGCAATCTTTGGTTCCCTTGAGAGATTTTTTGGAATTTTGATAGAGCATTATGAAGGGAATTTTCCATTGTGGTTGGCTCCAGTCCATGTGGGTTTGATCCCTGTTTCTGAAAAATTTACATCATATATCCATAAAATAGCTGAAAACCTCAGGAAAGAATCAATTAGATATCAACTATTTGACAGTTCTGAAAAAATCGGTTATAGAATAAGAAAAGCAGAGCTTGAAAAGATTCCGGTGATGTTAATTGCTGGAGAGAGAGAAGAGAAGGAAGGAAAAGTGGCGCTGAGGCTTCACGGAAGAGGAGATATGGGTTCCTTTGAAATGGAAAAAGTTATTGATATTATAAAGCAAAATATAAAAAATAGAAATGTAAAAATATCTTTTTAGGAGGTGAATCCCTGAATCGTAGACCTCATAGGATTAACAATGAAATAAGGGCAAGGGAGGTAAGATTGATTGACGAGAACAAACAGCAGATAGGGATAGTTCCAATAGAGAAGGCTTTAACTATAGCAAGGGAAAAGAATCTGGATCTTGTTGAGATAGCACCACAGGCAACCCCACCAGTTTGCAGGATAATGAATTATCAGAAATACCTCTATGAGATGATAAAAAAGGAGAAAGAGGGCAGGAAGCACCAGAGGAATATTGTTGTTAAAGAGATAAAGTTTATACCAAAGATCAGCTCCCACGATTTCCAGTTCAAACTAAGACATATCATTAACTTCCTTGAGGATGGAAACAAGGTCAAAGTTTCTGTTTTTTTCAGAGGAAGAGAAAAAACTCGTCCAGAGATAGGGAAACAGATAATTGACAGGGTGATTGAGGAAACAAAGGATTTAGCATCTGTTGAAGTTCCA
>JBBIMS010000024.1:0-266 GCA_037444285.1 Candidatus Aminicenantota bacterium
CTCCTTTCCCTTAAAAATTTCTCAGTTACTAAAATATATTTTATATCTACATCACTAAAAAGGGCTTCTTCAATAAGCTTTTTCCCCTCAAGAAGAAATAATCCTTTCTTCTCCTTCTCTTCTATAAGATTTTTTATCTCTCTTATTAAAGGATTTTCCTTGCTTTTTATTATTTTCACCTTCTTCTTTTGATCTCCATCAATTTTGCTTTCGATAAAATATCAAAAGTATCCTTAAACTTTTTCAAATCGATATCTCCAAACTCC
>JBBIMS010000024.1:276-8105 GCA_037444285.1 Candidatus Aminicenantota bacterium
GTCTTTCATATATTTCAAGAAGAGTTCTCCTTCCATCGGAAAAATTGATCAACTCGTAAAGAACAGGATCCCTCAAGGGGAGTGTTTTGGATGTCCCCTCTCCAAGAACATCATCAAGGTAGTCAACTCTTAAGGGAAGACGGAAATTTTCTGCTCTTTTTGGAGTCTGGTTCTTAAGCTCCTTCTCTTCTTTTGACAACGGTATTTCTTTAATAATCCACCCCTTCTCCCTTGCAAATTCCTTAACTTCTTTTTCCATCTTGTTTTTAAGGGATAAAATTATCTTCTCAAAATCTCCTTTCCTTACCTCAATCCAATTGGAAAATCTCTCATCCAATCTTTTTACTGAACTTATGGTTTTTATTTCCCTTTCGAATGTATACTTTAAAGTTCTATTTGCAATGTTCCAGTTTAAATTTAATTCCTCCTCACTTTTTGAATTGTAGATTTTTGTAAGATGAGAATTTATTGAATCTGAAACCCTCTTCAACCCCCTTGAAAAAACTTCATTGTAAAAATTCTTCACTCTCTTTTCCTCCGGATTGGAGATGAAATAAACCACATTTGAGACCGCATAAATAATCCTTTTCATTTGAGCAGGGTCAACATTCTCTGGAGTATCATGAATTGTGTGCCAGTAGGGATCTGGATGGTTGAACATTAAAGAAGGAACAGCCACTGTTGAGTCATTGAAAAAGTGATGGTCAGAACCTCCTGAGTATCTCATCATCCTGAAAAAGAATGGGAAATTTTCTCCCGTTGGTGAGTCAATTGGAAGAGAAGAGGTTCTCTCAAGGGCTATCTCCACAAGGTCATTTATAAAAGAGGGGAGGGAATGGGGGGTCTTTGTAACAATCAGAAAAGTCTTTAATTTTCGAGGATTCTCTCCTATCATATCAAGATTCAAAGCCACTATTCCCTTCTTGGATATCTCAGGATGAGACTTTAAATATGGAGCTGTGCTATACCATTCATTCAACCAGAGAAAACGGACTGTCCTCCGTAAAGGAGGGATTTTTCCCTCATCCATCAACTTTTTAAATGTTCTTACAATCTCAAGAAGACCTGCTGAGCCAGAAGCATTGTCGTTGGCTCCTGGTTTGTAATGGTCAAGATGAGCCATAAGAATTATCTCCTCATCAGGTCTCTCAGAACCTTCCAGAACAGCCCAGAGAGTTTTAACCTCTGAAAGATAAAGCTTCCCTGAAACCTTTGCTCTCACAAAAACCTTTTTACCACTTTCAATATAAGAGATTATCTCCCTTGCAACTTTCCTCGAAATTGTAAATCCAAAACCAACTTTTTCTATTTCGCTCTTTCTTGGCCAGAGAGCCTGATAGGGGATTAGCTCAGGATAATCATCCCTCTCATTGAAAGGAAGGAAAGTTATAACTCCAAGGGATCCCCTCTTTATAACAGCCTCCCTGTGAACATTTCCTGCATAGCTCTGGGAAAGAACAATCTTACCTTTAACATCTATACCCTTATAAGAGCCAGGGTCATCACCATTTTTTATATAAACAATCTCAGCTTTATCCACATCTGCAGAACAGCTATGTTTTACAAGGGTGGAGGGGGTCTCTCTATAGCAAGCAATCCTTTTTATCACAGGCTCAACAATCCATAGCTCTCCATCCTCAACCTTCCATCCTGGAGGGGTAAGCCATGTATAATATCTAAGCTCCCCATCAGAAGGATGGGAGTCTATTCCATAATTCTTTATTCCAAACTCTTTCAACTTACCAATAATATAATTGGCTGCAAAATCCCACCCCTCTGATGCCTGGATTCTATCAAACATTGAAATGTTAACAACATACTCCTTTGCAATCTCTCCACTTAATTCGGTTAAAAGCTCCTTTGAAACTTTCTCATCAAAAATTTCGTCTCCCTCAACAATATTCAAAAGCAAAAAAATCAAGAAAATAGAGATAAATAATCTCATATTCGCCTCCAGAGTAAGATTTTACATGACAATTCTTTGTATTACAATCAAGGAGAATTTTTCATTTCAAGCCTGTAAACCTTGCGGATGCTGAGAAGTTCTCCATCCTTTTCAATAAAACCCGATGCCATATAGTAATTTCCAAACCAATACAGTTTGAAATGTAGAACAGGCAAGTAGAAACTACCCTCATATTTCATTTCAGGAAGATGGTAGACTAAGGTCTCATTCTCTCCTTTTTCCCAGTCCCTTTTCCCTGTTATCACAATGAGCCTGTCATCAATGACTTTTATATCATGAAGAGGTGGGGCATGGGGAGGTATCATGGTAATCTGTTTGAAAACCTTAAAAATTGGCTCTGGATAACTCTTAGTCTGTTCGCACCATTCCTCAATCTTTTCCCTGCTAACTTTGAATTTTTTAAAATCAAAATCAATTTCAAATCTTCTCCTTAGCTTGCCATCAAAGCTTACAGCCTCTATAAAGGGCTCCTCAATCGCCGGTATATAATAAATAACTTTCCTCTTCCCATCAACGGAAAAAATTATCGCACTCCTTAGAGGATAATAGTAATCACATGAAATTATCTTCTTCTTTACCTCCTCGTTTATCCTTCTATCTAAAATTTTAATTGCATCCTTTTTTACTTTAAGAATTACTCTAAAATTTTCAAATATCTTATCAAAACTAACAAAGTAATATGTTCCATTATCCATGTAATCATTAAATACAAGCCCTAAGACAATTGAATCTCCATTCCTTTCAATGGAGCTAAGATTGAATCTTGGGAAAACATATTTCGATCCATAACCCCTTAAAATGTTTGAAATTTTTCCAATTGTTTTTATTTCATGGATTTTTAAATTTATCGATTTTACATAACCTCTAAGTTCTTCAACACCTATAATTTCATCCTCATTGAAAGAAATAATGTCGTCTGGTCCAATTTCTCTCAGCTCATCTGGACCATCCCCACCACGAACTGTCCATTGTTCGATTATCCTTCCTGAATAATTGTAAACGAAAAAGTTAAAAGCTCTCCCCCTTCCCTCAGGTACAAGAGCAACTACCTTTTCAGGAAAGGGAATTATCCAGAATATAGGTCTGTAGTCAGTAAGCTCAAAAACTTTCTCCACTTGAATATTCTCAAAACTAATGCCATCTCTATACTCAAGTTTTGAGCTTGGTATATCTTTTTTACAAGAAATGGCAAAAATGAAAGAAGAGATAAAAATTATTTTTAAAGAGTTTCTGAAGTATAATAGCTTCATTTTACAACTCCCTTAATTATTCTACCTGAAAAAATTAAAAGAGGAAATTAAAAATTTTGTTATTAGCTTTTATTTTGTAAAATTGATTTATGTTATTTTTTAAAATAAAGGAGAAGGCAATGAAAGGGAGAAAATCGGTTAGCTTTTTATTCTTAATTGCTCTTACTATTTTATTCTTTATAAACTTTAATTACAGATTTAGAAACCCCTCCAGAAGTGAAAAAATCTCTTTCCCTTTTATGAATCCTGAGCTTAATCTGGAAGAACGAGTCTCAGACTTGGTAGGAAGACTTACCCTTGAAGAGAAAATAAGCCAGCTTATGAATGATGCACCATCCATCGAGCGTCTTGGGATTCCAGAATACAACTGGTGGAATGAATGTCTTCATGGTGTTGCAAGAGCAGGGATTGCAACAGTTTTTCCACAATCCATAGGGTTATCTGCCACCTGGGACAGAGAGCTAATGTTCAGAGTAGCTACTGCTATTTCTGACGAAGCTCGAGCCAAGCATCATGAGTTTGTTAGAAAAGGTAAAAGAGGGATTTACCAGGGCCTGACCTTCTGGTCTCCAAATATCAATCTTTTTCGAGATCCTCGCTGGGGAAGAGGGATGGAAACCTATGGCGAAGATCCATATCTCACTGGAACAATGGCTGTAAGCTTTATCAAAGGTCTTCAGGGGACTCATCCAAAATATTTTAAAGTAATTGCCACTGCAAAGCATTATGCTGTTCATAGTGGACCTGAGCCTGACCGCCACACCTTTGATGCTGTGGTTGACTTACCTGAACTAAAAGGTAGCTATCTCCCCCATTTTGAAATGGCTGTCAAAGAAGGTAAAGTCTACTCTGTCATGTGTGCTTACAATCGATTCCAGGGTCTTCCTTGCTGTGGTTCTCCATTCCTTTTAAATGAAATCCTCAGAAAGGAATGGAATTTTGAAGGCTATGTGGTTTCAGATTGTGATGCTGTAGATGATATTTACTCAACCCATAAACTTGTTTCAACCCTTGCTGAGGCAGCTGCCATAGCCCTTAAGGCTGGAACTGACCTCAATTGTGGTAAGGCTTATTCTGCCCTCCCGGAAGCATTTAAAAAAGGATTGATAGATGAGGCAGATATTGATACTGCTGTAAAAAGATTGTTCAAAGCTCGTTTCCTCCTTGGTATGTTTGATCCTGAAGATTCAGTTCCTTATGCTAAAATTCCCTATTCAGTGGTTAACAGCCCCAAACATCAATCTCTTGCTCTTGAGGCAGCAAGAAAATCAATTGTTCTCCTTCAAAATCGAAAAAATACTCTTCCGTTGCCAAAAAACCTTAAATCAATAGCAGTTATAGGTCCCAATGCCAATGATACTGAAGTTCTTCTTGGAAATTACAAGGGAACTCCTTCTGATCCTATTACTCCTCTTCGGGGTATAAGGGAGAAGCTGGGATCTAAAGTTAAAATTTTCCATGAAACTGGAACAGACTGGGCTGAAGGAATCCCGGTTCTAACTATTGTTTCATCAGATTTTTTAAAACCTTTTCCTGAGTCCAGAGATAATGGACTTGAAGCAGAATATTACGACAACTCAGAATTCAAAGGAAAACCTGTTTTAAAAAGGATTGACCCTGAGATCAATTTCAACTGGTGGGATAAAGCTCCTTTCCCAGAACTTGACGATGACAATTTCTCTATCCGTTGGAGTGGCTATCTCCTGCCCCCTCTGAGTGGCTATTATTATCTTGGTGGAGAAGGATTTAATGCATTCAAAATTTATATTGACAATCAGCTTATTGCCTCCTTCAAAAGCATTCATGAACCCAGCAAAGTATACAAAAAAATTTATCTCGAGAAAGGGAAATTTTATCCTTTAAAAATTGAACTCAGTCATTATTACGGAGATGCGAGAATCCACCTTCTTTGGAAAAAACCAGCAACTGATGAAATGGAAAGAGCTCTTGAAGCTGCAAGAAAGGCTGATGCTGTGGTTCTATTCCTGGGGCTTTCACCTCAGCTTGAGGGTGAAGAGATGAATGTGGAGATTAAAGGTTTTAAGGGAGGGGATCGCTTGAGCCTTGACCTTCCTGAGAATCAACAGGTTCTGCTGGAAAAAGTTGTGGAAGTTTCATCAGGAAAACCAATGGTCTTGGTTCTCCTTAACGGAAGCCCCCTTTCTATCAACCGTGCAGTAGAAATTGTGCCTGCAATAATCGAAGCCTGGTATCCTGGTCAGGCTGGAGGAAAGGCTATAGCTGATGTTCTCTTTGGAGATTACAACCCTGCAGGTAGATTACCTGTAACCTTTTATCGCTCAATTGATGACCTGCCCGAGTTCAAAGATTATAGAATAAATGGAAGAACTTACCGATATTTCAAAAAAGAACCCCTCTTTCCCTTTGGTTATGGTCTCAGTTACACTCGTTTTCGATATTCAAAGTTAAATTTTCCAAAATCAATTAGAGCTGGAGAAGATCTGAACTTAAATGTTGAAGTTGAAAATGCGGGGAAACTTGACGGAGAAGAAGTGTTTCAGGTTTATCTGAGCCGCCCTGATTCAGATTCTTTATTCAACCCTATTCGCTGGCTTGCAGGGTATAAAAGAATTTTTCTTCGCAAGGGTGAAAAAAAGAAAGTGAATTTCAAAATAGAATCTGAACATATGAAAACATTCGACCGCAATGGGAAAAAAGTCATTGAACCAGGAACTCTCTTAGTATCTGTTGGTGGTCAGCAACCTAACTTTTACGGAAGATTATCTGCATTAACAACAGATGTTCTAACAGCACGAATAAAAATTGAATAAATAGAAACCCTTTTAATTAACCTCCTAACCTAAGATAAACCCACAAAAACTGACTTAAAAATTCCCTTTGCTTCCCTCAGCGAGTTTTCAGTGCAGTTTAAAATTACAATCCTTTCAACAAAGTTCCCAATAGAAGTAGAGCAAAACCCACTATTACTATCCAGAATGCATAAGTTGTCAGAAAACCAACATTTGCTAGGTAACCAATAACCCCCAAGACCCCCAGAATAAAAGAGAGCCACCATGTAATAGCCTTTGGTGCTGAAAATTTCATTTTAACCTCCTAGCAAATATAAATCATTTTCTCCAAAAAAATATCATAGCAAAAAGTACATGTCAAGTATTTGTATAAAAATCAATTTACTCTTTTCTTCCAATTTTGTAAAATTTAATTTCATGGACAAGATTTTAATCCTTGATTTTGGTTCCCAGTATACCCAGTTAATTGCGAGAAGAGTAAGAGAGCTTGGCGTATATTCAGAGATAAAACCCTACTATTGCCCAATTCAATCGATCAAAGAAGAAAATCCAAAGGGAATAATACTTTCAGGAGGTCCCAAGAGTGTTCTTGAGGAAGATGCAATAACTATCGATAAGGAAATTTTCAATCTGGGAATTCCAATCCTCGGAATCTGCTATGGTCTTCAGCTTATCTCCCATATTCTAAAGGGTAAGGTAAGGAAAGCTCCAAAAAGAGAGTATGGAAAATCAATATTGAAAATCATTTCTGGAGAGTACCTTTTGAAGGGTATAAAAGATGAGAGCATTGTCTGGATGTCCCATGGGGATGAGGTCTTCGAGCTTCCTGAAGGGTTTATATTAACTGCTTCAACAAAAACAAACGAAGTTGCTGTTATTGAGAATCCCAAAAAGAAAATATTCGGAGTTCAATTTCATCCTGAGGTCTCCCACACAGAAATGGGGAAAGAGATTTTATCCAATTTTATTTTCAATTATGCAGGAGCTAAAAAATCATGGAGCCTTTCATCATTCATTGATGAGAGTGTTAAAGAAATAAGGGAAATAGTTGGTAAAGAAAAGGTTCTTTGTGCCCTGAGTGGAGGTGTTGACTCCACTGTTACTGCAGTTCTTGTAAATAAGGCTATAGGAGACAGCCTTACTTGCGTTTTTGTAAATAACGGGCTTCTAAGACTGGGTGAATATGAGGAAATGATGGAGAGGTTTAAAAAGCTGAATCTTCATGTTGAAGGAGTTGATGCCTCAAAAAGATTTCTTTCTTCTTTAAAAGGGGTGAAGGATCCCGAAAGGAAGAGAAAAATTATTGGAAGAACATTTATAAAAGTATTCGAGGAGAAAGCAAGGGAGCTTGGAAAATTCAAATTCCTTGCCCAGGGAACAACATATCCTGATGTCATAGAAAGTTTACCTCAAAAAGGACCTTCTTCAACAATAAAGAGCCATCACAATGTCGGAGGACTCCCCAAATCAATGAGATTCAAACTTATAGAGCCTCTGAGAGAACTTTTTAAGGATGAGGTAAGGGAAATCGGAATGAAACTTGGAATTGATGAAGACTTTATATGGCAACATCCCTTTCCTGGCCCAGGTCTTGCAGTAAGAATAGTCGGAGAGGTTACAGAAGAAAGAATTAATATTCTAAGATTGGCTGACAGGATCCTCCTTGAAGAGATAAGGAATGCTGGAGTTTACAGAGAGCTCTGGCAGGCTTTCTGTGTTCTTCTTCCAATTAAAAGTGTTGGAGTTATGGGTGACGAGAGAACATATCAGCATGTTGTTGCAATTAGAATGGTTCAAAGCACAGATGGAATGACAGCCAACTGGTTTCATGCCGAACACTCT
>JBBIMS010000024.1:8153-11696 GCA_037444285.1 Candidatus Aminicenantota bacterium
ATAAACAGGGTTGTTTATGATATAACCACAAAACCTCCTGGAACAATTGAGTGGGAGTAAAAAATGAAACAAAAATTTGTCCATCTTCACACCCATTCAGAATACAGCCTCCTCGATGGAGGAATGAAAATTGATTCCCTCCTTGAGGCTGTCTCAAAAATGGAAATGCCCGCTGTTGCATTAACAGATCATGGAAATATTTTTGGAGCACCCTATTTCTGTCTGAAGGCAAAGGAGTATGGAATAAAGCCAATTGTTGGAGCTGAAGTATATGTGGCTCCAGGTTCTCGATTTGAGAAAAAAGGGAGGGAGGATGAGATAAATTTCTACCATCTAATTTTACTTGTCGAAGATGAGACAGGATACAAAAATCTTGTCCAGCTCCTTACAAAGTCCTACCTTGAAGGATTTTACTACAAACCAAGAGTTGACAAAGAGCTTCTTTCTCTTCACAGTGCAGGACTCATTGCCCTCTCTTCCTGCCTGAGAGGAGAGATACCCACCTATATTTTGCAAAATGACCTCGAAAGGGCTGAATCTGCAATAAGAGAATATCAAGAGATTTTTGGAAGACACAACTTCTACCTCGAACTCATGGATAATGGTCTTAAGGAGCAGAAAATAGTAAATGAAGCTCTGATTGAGTTGTCTAAACGGACATCCGCTCCGATTGTTGCCTCCAACGACGCCCATTATTTAACTCGTGAAGACGCTTTAATTCAGGATGTTCTCCTGTGTATACAGACTGGAAAAACATTGAAAGAACCCAATAGACTTAAATTTAACTCCGACCAATTTTATCTGAGAAGCACTGAAGAAATGCTTGATCTTTTTTCCCAATTCCCCGATGCAATAGAGAACACACTGGCAATTGCAGGAAGGTGTGAATTCACATTTTTCAAGGATGGAAAGGAAAAGAAATATCATCTTCCAAGATTCAAAACTCCTGATGGAATCAGTGAGGATGAATATTTGGAGAAGATTGTAAATGAGGGATTTGAAAGAAGACTGGAAGAAAAGAGAAGAAGAAGCGAAAGTTTTGATATTGGAAAATACAGAGAAAGGCTAAAAACTGAACTGGAAACCATAAAGCAAATGGGATTCTCAGGATATTTCCTGATCGTCTGGGATATTGTCAAATATGCAAAGGAGAAGGGGATACCAGTTGGACCAGGAAGAGGCTCTGCAGTTGGCTCCCTCGTATCCTATTCCCTTGGAATATCGGAGATCGACCCAATTCAATATGATTTGCTCTTTGAAAGATTTCTTAACCCTGAAAGAATATCCCTTCCAGATATAGACATAGATTTTTGTGGAAGAAGGAGGCAGGAGGTCATCGACTATGTAATTCAAAGATATGGAAAGGAAAATGTGGCACAGATAATAACTTTTGGAACAATGGCAGCAAGGGCTGTTGTAAGAGATGTGGGAAGGGTTCTGGAGATACCTCTTTCAGAGATCAATGCAATATGCAAGTTGATTCCGCCTAATTTATCCGTTGAAGAAGCAATAAGGGAAATACCACAATTAAAGGAAAAGATTGAAAAGGACGAAAAGCTAATACAGATGATAAACATTGCAAAAAGGCTGGAGGGCTTTGTCCGACACACTTCAACCCATGCAGCTGGAATTGTAATATCCCCAAAACCCCTCACAGAATATCTTCCCCTTTATTTAACCAATAAGAATGAAATAACCACCCAGTTTGCCATGGGTGATATAGAGGCACTTGGACTTCTTAAAATGGACTTCCTTGGTTTAAGGCATCTAACAATTATCAATGACACTGTAGAATCAATTAAAAGGCATGAAGGGAAAGAAGTTGATCTCAGATCAATCTCCCTTGAGGATGAGAAAACCTTTGAGCTTTTCTCTTCAGGAAATACGGATGGTGTCTTTCAGTTTGAAAGTTATGGGATGAAAGAACTCCTTAGAAAATTCAAACCAAAATCTCTTCGAGACCTTATTGCCCTGAATGCCCTCTACAGACCAGGTCCTCTCAAAAGTGATATGGTTAATGATTTTATAAGAAGGAAAAATTCCCTTGAAGAGATGAAATACAAAACTCCAGAGCTGAAAGATATTCTTGAAGAAACATACGGAGTGATAATCTATCAAGAGCAGGTTATGAGAATTGCCAACAAAATTGGAGGATTTACCCTCGGAGAAGCTGATCTCCTTAGAAAAGCAATGGGAAAGAAGGTGCGTGAAATTATGATGGAGCAAAGAGAGAAATTCGTCAAAGGAGCTGTCAAAAATGGTATAAAGAGAGAGTTGGCTGAAGAACTATTCAAAGAAATGGAATCCTTTGCCTCTTACGCTTTCAACAAATCCCACAGTGCCGCCTATGCCTACCTTGCCTACATTGGTGCATATTTGAAAGCCCACTACCCTGTCCATTTTATGGCTTCCCTCCTCACCAATGAGGCTGAAAGGGGAGCAACTTCAGAAATTGTAAAATACATAAACGAATGCAAAAACATGAACATTGAGGTTTTGCCTCCTGATATAAATGAGAGTGATTACAATTTTGCTATAATAAAGAATAGAATTAGATTCGGGCTATCTGCAATTAAAAATGTTGGGGAAGCTGCGATAAAATCGATCCTTGAAGCGAGGAAAAAACTTGGTAGATTTTCAACACTGGAAGACTTTATACCGGAGATTGATCCGAGAACAGTTAACAGAAAAGTTTTAGAAAGTCTAATAAAAGCTGGAGCTCTTGACTCCCTCGGCTGGAAAAGAGCTCAACTCTTTCATTCCATTGATGGAATAATAGATTTAGTCCACAAATTCAACAAAAAGAATCACACCTCATCTCTATTTACAGAAACTCCTGATTTAACAGAGATAAAGAAGAAAGTCAAGGATTTAAAGGAATGGGACAATCTCCAGCTTCTTCAGTATGAAAAGGAAGCTCTCGGATTTTACATAACAAGCCATCCCCTGACAAAATATTCAGAAAGCCTTGAAAAACTGAAAATATCCTCCATCAAAAAAATCCTTGAAGAAACCATCGAAGGAAACGATGTCACCCTTGCAGGTGTTGTTGGAACTGTCAAACAAAAGAAAAACTCAAAGGGTGAAAAGATGGCAATATTCACACTGGAAGACCTCACAGGAAACATTGAAGTGGTTGTCTTCTCAGAGGCTTTAAAAGCCTTCGGACATCTTCTTCAAGAAGGTTCTGCAATATGGATCAAGGGATTTCTGAAAGAAGACGAAAAAAAGAGTCTTTATCTAAAGACTGCAATGCCTCTTGATGAAGCGTTGACAGGTCTTGCAAAGGAAGCAGTAATAAAGATTTCCCTCTTTGGGCTTGACTCAGAATCAATTCTTTCCCTGAAAAACACCCTTGAAAATTACAAAGGGAACATACCCCTTTTATTTGAGATATCAGATCTTGGTGCAAGATTCACTGTCAAATCCCTTCGTTTCCCTGGAATAACTCCTTCTTCAGAGTTGAAAGAAAAGATAGAAAATCTCCTTGGCTCTGGTTCCTTCACCCTCAGATTTCAGTAATTTATTTTTTTAATTCCTTTT
>JBBIMS010000025.1:0-11574 GCA_037444285.1 Candidatus Aminicenantota bacterium
TGGCATTGAGAACATTGAAGACATCCACAAAGAGTCCGAGCTTTCTTCCGCCCAATATGCTAAAGGTTTTCTCCAATCTGAGATCAAGAATCTTTAGAGGAGGGAGTTTCCTTGAGCCTCTCTTCTCTGCATATATTGTGACAGTTCCCTGGGGAAGGGAGAGTCCAAGGTCAAGGCTTCTGATCTGCCTTGTCCATCTCTGTCCGTCCAGATATCTGAAGTATCCACCAATATTGATTCCCCATGGACCTTGCCAGAGCCCCTGAAGTTTGAACTGATGTTTCCTCTCGTAAGGGAATTCACCTATTGCATTTATGTGAGCATTGGGGTTGTTGAAGTAACCTGTTCCAGTCCAGCTATCGTCAAAGTCTGTTCCGATGAGACCCCTTGAGTATTGATAAACATAGGAAGCCATCATCTGCCATCTGTTGGAGAATCTCTTGTTCAAGGTCACCTCTACTCCATCATAATCTCTATTAGCTCCGGGAGGATTTGTGTAATAATTTCTTGCAAGGACAGCTGTATTCTTCATTCTCCAGAATGTTACTGTTTTCCCATCGAATGGATCAACAACAGTTACAGGCTCATAGTTTGTCCAGACTGTAAATATGTCTGCTCCTGACATCAATTTATCAAGATCAAGGGCTGTTATATCCACACCCTCCATGAGGTTTCTATCCCATTTTTTAATGTATCTTACACCAAGGCTCAGATCTCTGATTACCTCCCTTTCCACTCCAACTGTTAACTCATCAAGGTATGGAGATTTTACATTGGGATCCATTCTGTCATTGGCTGTGGAGGAAGCTGAGTAGAGGGAACCTCTTGGAGTGAAGTCAGGATTGAGTCTGTATCTATAGGTAATGAAACTGTTGGGGTTAACTGTGACAAACCACTGGAGAATGTTTGCTATGTAATATCTTCCAAAACTTGCTTTGAATACAGTCTTTCCATCTCCGAAAATATCGTAGGTCAATCCAACTCTTGGAGAGAGGGTATTCCAGATCATGGGTTTGAATGTCTTTGTGACTCTTGGATCACAAACAACTCCAAGAATTGTTATGGGGCTTCTATTTTCTCCTTGCTTGGGAATTATTCCTTCCTGATGCTCGAATCTGAATCCAAGGTTAAGGGCAAGTCTTTCTGTGGGATTCCAGGTATCCTGGATGAAGCCACCAATATAGAGTTTTCGATCTTCCCTCTTGAAGCTATCGTAATAAATCACATAATCTGGAGTTGTCCCTCTCATGTAGAAGAACGGACCAAGCCCTGTATTAGGATCATAGTTGGATCTCCATCTTCTTGTATCCCAGGAAAATTCTCCCTCAATTCCTGCCTTGAATTCATGCCTTCCTAACCAGTTATCAACAAACCATGTAGCATCTGAAAGAGCCTGAGCCCTGTTCCTTGTATAAATATCATCATATCCATAGCTTCCCCACTCACGGCTGGTATTCTGGTCGTAATAACGGGGTTGAGGATTTTTAGCCATGAGATTCAGCTCAGTCCAGGAATGCAACTTTAAAATTCATATAGAAATTGGGTCCAAAAAGCTTTGTCCACTGGAAATTACCGGTGTGGATTGGGGTTGTCTGGTTCCATGTGGTGTCCTCAGTGTCGTATGCAGATGCTCCTCTGTGGTGTCTCCTGTAATCATAGAAATTGTAGGAAAGGACAATTCTATCATTGGGAGTTGCCTGATATGTGAACTTTATATAGGGATAAACATTGAAGTAATCAAGGGGGGTATTAGTGGGTTGTTTATCATAGGGATAACCAGGATAATATTCTTGAGACCTATAAAAGGAGAGGTTTGTGAAGAACCAGATTTTATCTTTTATTATAGGACCTCCAAGAGTGATACCAGGCTCAATTTCATAGTCAAACCCCGACTTCTGACCTTCAAAAATTGTCCCTTTTGTATTGTCCGCCTGCATTTTGAGTTTTAACGCTTTGATCTCATCATCCCTGTAATATGTGCTGAGAGTTCCTTTAAACTGGTTCCCTCCTGATTTTGTAACAACATTTACTACCGCTCCTCTCACACTTCCATACTCAGCTGGAAGACCTGCAGTCTGAACAGAGAGTTCCTCCATTATATCAATGCTGAAAGAACCTGCCTGAGTTCCAGTAACAGGGTCAGTGATATTGACACCATCCAGGGCATATACATTGTCCCTTTCAGAAGAGCCGTGGACAGTGTTGGATGTAACACCTGGAACCATGTTTAAGAATGTTCCGAGAGTTCTTGTTGCTGGAATGCTCTTGAGAAATTCAGTGGTAAGGTTTCTGACAAGAGTGGTCCTCTGTCTGTCAACAGTTGGAGATTGTCCTGTTACAACAATGCTCTCCTGAATTGGAGAAAGCTCCAGGGAGACATCAAGGGTTGTTGTTACACCAACATTAATCTTGATTCCCTCCCTGACAAGAGTCTTAAATCCTGAGATTTCAAAGGTTACAGTGTAATCACCAGGTGGAAGGGCAGGAAATCTGAAATAACCTGACTCGTTTGTAGTAGCTGTCATCTGGGGGAGAATCAAAGCAGGGGATTTAGTTGTTACTGCAACACCTGGTAGAGGGTTACCCTCAGTATCGGTTACTCTACCGTTAAGGGTTCCTGTCTGGGTTATCTGGGAAAAGGATATACCCAGAAGGAAGAGTATGGAAATTGTCAATAAACTAAGTTTTCTCATAAAACCTCCTTTCTAAAATTTAACTTCCCAAAGCCCTTTTGCCAATACCGTCTTTCTCTCATTTTTTTCCTTCTATCTATCACCTCCTTATAAGTATTTACGATTTTTGTTTTTCAAGGTTTAACTCCTTAAATTTATCTCTCATATAAAAATATAGCAAAAAACATTCCAGAATAATTAGATGAAAATATGGCTTTAGAACTTGTTTTTTATATTCATGATGGATCAAAATATTCAAAAATTTGAACAATGTTCAAAAATTTGAATATCCAAAAATTGAATTTCCAATTAACTTGATGGTATTATTTTATAAGAAATGGTTAAGATATTAATTGCTTCTTTGATTTCCTATTTAATCGGAAGCATTTCTCCTTCTTATATTCTTGGAAGGATTGTTAAGGGGATTGATATAAGGGAGCATGGTGATGGAAATGCAGGGACTGTGAATACTTATCGTGTCCTCGGTCTTATACCTGCTATAATAACTGCAATCTTTGACCTTTCAAAGGGGTTGATTTCCCTTTATCTATGCTCAGAATTTCTAAAATTAGAGAACTTTCTCTTATCAATTCCAATTGTTTTCTCAGTTGCTGGTCATGTCTTCCCCTTTTATCTCGGTTTTCGAGGTGGCCAGGGTGCTGGAACATCAACAGGATTCCTCCTCTATTTTTTTGCAATTCAAATTGCAAAAGGTATCTTCCCCATTGAATCCCTCATCATGCTTTTAGCCCTTGTTCTTATCTCTGCCTATGTTGCGAGAAAGGGGGAGTTTGTCGGAATCTTTATCCTTCCTTTTTTCCTTTTTTTAAACATCTATTTCGGGAGGGACTCCATAAATTCCTTTTATATTTCCCTTGTCACAATTTATCTTACAGGACTTCAGCTCCACAATATAATAAGATATAGATTTTATAAACTTGAGGAGGAAAAGGATGTTAGATGGTGGAGAGTTGCCCTTAGACCTCTTGCAATGCTATTTGTAATAATTGATTTTTATTATGGAAATAAAGCCTCCCTTATTTTAATCGGGATAGTAGCCATGATTTTTCTCTTTACTGATATTTCAAGGCTTGCCCACAGAAAGGTTGAAAAATTTATGTTCTCTGATTTGAAGTATTTTTTTAAAAAGAGTGAGGAGGGGAAGTTTTCATCAATGACTCTCTTTCTTCTTGCCTCCTTTGCAATATTTCTAATATTTCCAAGGGACATCTCTTATTTGGCTTTTTCATTTCTTGTTTTTGGAGATATGCTATCAAAAATATATGGAATGAGGTTTGGAAGGGTAAAACTGGTTGGGGAAAGGACCCTTGAGGGAACCCTTTCCTATTTAATGGGCTCCCTTGGTTTTGGATATATTATTTCAATCTTATTCGGAATTGATATCAAAATTCTGATAACAGGTTCAGTCCTTGCTTCCCTTACAGAGCTTGTATCCGTTGGAATAGATGACAATTTTGGTGTTGGGATTATAAGTGGTATAGGAATGTCAGCTTTCAGGTATTTCAGAATAATTTAATACTCAGAAATTTCTGAAAGGGGAGAGTCTATTTTCTGACTTAATGTAGTTTCTCTTTTCTTTCATCTGAGAGCCCTTTGATTCTTTAAGCCTTTCCCAGCTTCCTTTTCAATATCTCCTCAGCATTTTTTAGGGATGTCTCAGTTATGTTGGCACCAACCATCATTCTTGCAATCTCCCTGACCCTGCTATCCCATTCAAGCTCCTCAAGCTTTGTGAAGGTTCTCCCCCTTTCAACAACTTTGTAAATTTTATAATGATTTTCCGCAAAACTTGCTATCTGGGGAAGATGGGTTATGCATATGACCTGATGCTTCAGGGCAAGCCTTTTAAGCCTTTCTCCTACAGATTCTGCAATAGCTCCACCAATTCCTGAATCAATTTCATCGAAAATCAAAATCTTTGCTTTCTCCTTTTCCCTTCCCACAGATTTTATTGCAAGCATTATCCTTGAAAGCTCTCCACCTGATGCAATCTTCCTCATCGGTCTTGGCTCCTCTCCTGGGTTTGGGGAAATGTAAAATTCACAGTGATCGATCCCTTTAGCCCCGCTCTTTTCAGGGCTTAACCTTTCAATCCTTACAAAAAATCGTGACTTAGCCATTCCAAGGGATGAGAGTTCTTTCTCAATCTCCTTCTCAAGGATCTTGCCAATCTCCTCCCTCCTTTTTGAAAGTTCATCAGAGAGCCTTTTATATTCCATTTCAAGATCTTCAATCTCTTTAGCAAGGGCCTCGAGTCTTTCCTCAGAAGACAAAAGATTTTCCTTTTCTTTCTTTGCAGAGTCAAGGGATTCAAGAATATCTTTTATGCTGGGACCCCATTTCTTTTTAAGTTTCTCAATAGTGTGTATCCTTTCTTCAATCTTTTCAAGTTTTGACGGATTGACCTCTATTCCATCCCTGAACTCAGAGAGGGCTCTTCCAAGCTCATCTGCTATGAGGGAGAATTCTTCAATGTTTTTTAAATAATTGGAAAAATTGGGCTCAAACTTTGAAAGCTCTCCCAATTTCTTGCTTAAAATTTTCAGAAAAGAACTTATTGACTTTTCCCCTGCATAACAAATCTCAAGGGCAGATTCAGTCTCAGAGAAAAGTTTTTCTGCATTTATAAGCTTAAACCTTTCCCTTTCAAGATCCTCATCCTCTCCAATTTTAAGGTTTGCACTTTCAATCTCCTTTATCTGATAATCAAGAAAGTCAAGTCTCTGGGCTCTCTCCCTTTCCCTCTTTTCAATTTCTTCCTTCTCCCTTTTTAACTCCTGAAGTTTATTCCAGATCCTTCCAACCTCATCTCTCAAAGGCATGAGATTTCCAAAGGAGTCGAGATAATCAAGCTGATATTCTGTATCGAGAAGAAATATATGGTCATTCTGTCCGAATATATCAAAAAGCCTTTCTCCAAGACTCTTTAAAACTGAAAGGGGAACTGGTGAACCATTGAAATAAATTCTTCCTTTTCCAGAAACTGGTATTTCCCTTCTTAAAATTATCTCATTATTTTCCCAGGGGAAGGATGGGAATTCATTTTTTAATGATTCATCTTCAATCTCAATGACAGCAGTGATTTCAGCTTTTTTCTCCCCTGTTCTAACCATATCAGGGTCAGCCCTTTCACCAAAAATTAGCCTTATACCATCCATAATTATTGATTTTCCAGCTCCTGTTTCCCCTGTGAATATGTTGAAGCCCTTTTCCAGCTCAACTTCAAGATCCTCAATAATTGCAAGGTTTTTTATCTTTAAATACTTCAACATAATTTTAATTTTTCAAGATTTTCTCCATTTAGTCAATACCTTGATTTATTTTTCTCTGGAAATGAATTATAATTTTTTATTAGAAATCATGAAAGATAAGCTGGAAGCAATAGAAGGTCTTCCTCCAACAGAGAAAATTCTGAAGATAATGGAGATATTAAGGGGTGCTGAAGGCTGTCCCTGGGATAGAGAACAGACAGAGGAAACCCTAACTGAATTTATAATAGAGGAGGCATGGGAGCTTGTTGATTCAATAAAGAGGGGCTCGGTTGAAGATATAAAATCAGAGCTGGGAGATTTCCTTCTTCAGGTTATATTCCTTTCCCAGATAAAAAAAGAGAAAGGAGAGTTTGATTTTTACGATGTGCTTGATTCCCTTTCGGCAAAATTGATTGAAAGACATCCCCATGTCTTCGGAGAAAAGAAGCTGAGCTCTTCAGATGAGGTTCTCAGAAACTGGGAAAATTTTAAAAGGGATGAAAAGGGAGGGCTTCTTGAAAATATACCAGAAAATCTTCCTTCCCTTCTTTCAGCCTATAAGATAACAAAAATGGTCTCCAGGGTCGGTTTTGACTTTGACTCAGCCTCATCAGCTTTTTCAAAGATTGAAGAGGAGATCTCAGAGTTGAAATCAGCTCTTGAAAAGGGAGAAAAAGAAGGAGTGGAGAATGAGATAGGAGATCTTTTATTTTCAATTGTAAATTTTTCCCGCCTTTTGGGAATAAATCCTGAAATTGCTTTGAAGAAAACCAATGATAAATTCAGGAGAAGATTTGAATATATTGAAAAAAGATTGAAGGAGGAGGGGAAAAGTCTAAAGGAATCAAGCCTTTCTGAAATGGACAGGCTCTGGGAGGAGTCCAAGGAGATTAAATAATGAATAAAGATTTTGAACTGATAAAAAACTGGCAGAAAGATAATGTATATGTTAGATTTTTTGTGGCAGCTGTTGTAGTCGCCTCTCTACCCCTTCTTAAAAGGATCAATCATACTGGAATAATCGCTGGAATAATTGTTTTAACCCTTTACAACACCTTTATTTTTGTTGCAATAAATAAAAACAGGTTCAGAGAGTGGATGAATCACTTTCTCCTTTTCATGGACATGTTGGTTATGAGCATAGGTGTATATTCTACTGGAGGTGTTGAAAGCCCTTTATATAATCTTTACTTCATCTCCTTCCTCGATTCCCTCGTCCTTCTTAAGCCAAGAGAGGTTTTTTCAACCCTTGGGGGAGTAATCTCTTTATACTCGATTGCCTGTCTTAAAGATCTTCTCTCTCCTGAATCATGGAATTTATTCGCAACAAGGATTGTATTTTTCTTTATAGCCTCAATAGTGTGCTTCACTTCTTCAAAACTTGGTGTGAAGAGAATAATTATGAGGGAAAGGGCTATAGAGAGGGAAGAAAGATTTTCAGCTCGCCTAAAACTTCTGTGGAATGTGGCCTCTGAGCTAATGCCAATAGAAGAAACTGAGAAATTATTTGAAAGAATAACAGAGCTTGTCCACAAATCCCTTGGATACCCCTATGTCTCTGTTATGATCTACGAAGAAGAGAGAGGAGGCCTTGTTTTCAAAGCAGGCTCTGGAGAGTGGAAAGCACTTACGCCCCCTGGCTTTCTTCAGAAGGTATCAGAAGGTCTTATAGGTAAATGTTTCAGGGAGGAGAGGACAATTGTTGTAAATGATGTTTCGAAAGAGCCTGATTATATAGCTCCCTATCTGGTCAAGACCAGATCAGAACTTGATGTCCCAATAAGAACTGAGACAGAGGTTCTTGGTGTTCTCAATATTCAGAGCGATAAAATAAATGAATTTGATGAGGAAGATGTTATTCTTCTTGAAATCCTTTGTGATATCCTCGGAATAATAATTGAGAATGCATCTTTATACAGGGAGTTAAAAACCGCTTACAAAGAGTTAACAGAAGCTCAGGAAAAGATAATACTTGCGGAGAAACTACAGCTAATTGATGAGATTTCAGAGGAAGTTGCTCATAATTTCCAGAATATATTCTCAGTAATAGAAGGGAGATTGGAGTTTGCCTTTTTCAAAAACCCTCCCCAGGAGATTAAAAAAGATCTGGATGAGATAAAAAAGGCTGTTGATTCAGGAATTAAAATTGTAGAGAATTTTTGGAGGAGCATTGAGGAGAGCAAGGAGGTATTTAGAAAGTTGGAAAGCTCTGAAATCATAGAAGAGGCTCTGAAATCTTGTAAAAATTACTTAGAAGAAAAATCCTCAATTAATAATGTCAGCATTGAAAAGATTTACAATCACAAAAAATTGATTTACGGAAATAAAGAACTTCTGACACAGGCTTTCTTTAATGTCATCCTCAACTCCTTTGAAGCAATGAAGGAAGGAGGAACTCTTAAAATTGAAACAAGGGATTTTGAAAATTTTGTGGAAGTGAGGATAAAGGATACAGGAACAGGAATGGGAGAGGATACAAAGAAAAGAATTTTTCAGCCTTTCTTCTCAACAAAAAAGCAGAGAAAGGAATTTTTCGGCCTTTACAACACTTACAGGATAGTATCTTTTCACAAGGGTGAACTCGATATAATCTCAGAAAAAGGAAAAGGGACAACTGTTATAATGAGAATTCCATCAGCTACGCCGTCTTAGAAAAATTTGATAATGTTTGGAATAAGTAATAAAATAATTTTGATTTACTAGGAGGTTCTATGATTACCATTGAAGAATTCAAAAGGGTTGAAATGGTAGTTGGTGAGATTATTCAGGCTGAAAGGGTTGCAGGAGCAGAAAAACTGCTAAGACTTGTTGTGGACATTGGGGATGAGAAGAGGAATCTTGTCGCAGGGATTGCTAAGGAGTATCCTCCTGAGACCCTGATTGGTAGAAAACTCATAGTAGTTAAAAATCTTCAGCCTGCTGTTATAAGGGGAATTGAATCCAATGGGATGATTCTTGCTGCAGATGTTGGAGGAAAGGCAGTTATACCCTTCTTCGATAGGGATGTTCCCAATGGCTCAATAGTAAGGTGAAGAATAAATTCTTTTGATGAAGTTATTGAATAAGGAGGTTTTATGAAAAGGTTTATTTTTCCACTAATTTTTCTCTTGGTCATTTCCCCATTTATTTTGGGGGAAGGTTTCTCAGGAAAGGTAAAGAGTTTTACCCTTTCCAATGGAATGAAGTTCTTTGTTCTTGAAAGGCATCAGGTTCCAACCTTTGCAGGAATGATAATGGTCAAAGTGGGAAGTGTTGATGAGGGGAAAGGAGAAACAGGAATTGCCCATTTCTTCGAGCACATGGCTTTCAAAGGAACACCTGTTATTGGTTCAAAGGACTGGGAAAAGGAAAAGGCTATCCTTGATGAGATGGATAAGATCGGAAATGAGCTGGCAAAGGAGTACTCAAAGGGCAAATCAAGAGATAGTAAAAAGATCGAAGCCCTCAGGGCAAAATTGGCTGAACTCCAGAACGAACACAGAAAATATGTTGAAAAGGATGAGATTGATAGAATCTATTCTGAAAATGGAGGTGAATTTTTAAATGCAAGCACCAGTTATGACACCACTCAATACTTCGTGATGCTTCCTTCCAACAGACTTGAGCTATGGTTCCTCATTGAATCAGAAAGATTTAAATTCCCTTCCTTCAGAGAGTTTTATTCAGAGAGAGATGTTGTATGTGAAGAGAGGAGAATGTATGAGGACAATAATCCTGATGGATTTCTCGATGAGGAGTTCTACAACCTTGCCTTTGTCCTTCACCCCTATCGCCATTCAGTTGTAGGATATATGGAAGACCTTCTCACCCTAACAAAGGAAAAGGCTCTGAATTTTTACAAGAGATTTTACATCCCCAATAACATGGTGGCAGGAATTGTTGGAGATGTCAGATTTGAAGAGGTTAAAAGGCTTGCTGAGAAATATTTTGGAGATATTCCATCGGGACCTGAGCCACCAAGACCTGATTTCCTTGAGCCACCTCAGAAGGGAGAGAGAAGGGTTGTTGTCAAGTTTGACGCAGAACCAAGGCTTCAAATTGGATTTCATGCCCCTCCATGGTCTGAAAGGGATAATATAGTTCTTGAATTAATAAGTTATATTCTCAGCAGAGGAGATTCATCACGGCTTAGAAGAGATCTCATCACAAACAGAAAGATGGCACTTAATGTTGTTACTTATGTCAATGATCCAGGGGTAAGATATCCATCCCTCTTCACAATTTACTGCCAGCCGAGATACCCTCACACACCAGAGGAGCTTGAGAAGGCAATACATGAGCATCTTGAAAAACTTAAAACTGAACCAGTTCCAAAGGAGGAAATCGAAAGGGCAGTGAATCAGGCTGAGGCTTCCCTTTACAGATCAATTGGTTTTGCAGAGAATATTTTCCTTGCCATGAGAATCTTGAGAAATGTCCTACTTTTTAATGATGTTGACGCTGACTTTAAAAGGGTATCTGAAATGAAGAAGGTCACTCCTGAGGAAATTATGGATGTTGCAAAAAGATATTTCACTGAAAATAACAGAACAATTGGTATTTTGCTAAGGAAAGAAAGAGTTAAATGAATTTTTTGGGGAGGAGAAAATGAAAAGAGAGTTTAAATTATTCGTATTAATCTTGGTAATTTCTATTCTGGTTTCAATTCCATCTTATACCCAGAAAGATCCTAAAAAGCTAAAGTTCCAGGATCTTCAGTTCAAACCTGTAAAACCTGATTTCTTGAAGGTTAAAAAAGGTGTTGACCTCTACTACAAATTGGATAGGGAAAATCCTGTAATCAATTTAATATTGATATTCAAATGCGGGAGTCTTTATGATCCAAAGGGGAAAGATGGGCTTGCCTCAATTACATTCAGACTGATGAAGAGTGGAGGGACTTCGAAATTATCACCTGAGAAGCTTGAAGAAAAGCTGGACTATCTTGGCTCATCAATAACAATTTCCCCGGGAACTGAGTTTTCCCAGATCAGATTGTGGAGTTTGAAAAAGAATTTTGAGGAAACCTGGAAAATTCTTATGGATATAATTGCCAATCCTTCCTTTGACAAAGAGAGATTTGATGTGGAAAAAAAGAGAGAACTGGAATCAATAAGGAGGAGATGGGATAATCCAATGGTTACAGGAAGGATCCTTTTCACTGAGCTCGTTTATGGGAAGGATTTTCCTGAGGCAAGGAGGACAACTACAGAAAGTATAAATCAAATAACTCTTGATGATGTTAAAAAGTTTTACGAAGAGAACATCAAAAATCTTGAGCTTACGATCGCTCTGGCAGGGGATTTTGACCTTAAAAAGATCCTCCCTCTCTTTAAAAATAGCTTCAAAGGATGGAAAGGGAATCCTCCAAAAAAAATCTCTCTTCCGAGAGCCTCTCTTGCTTCAAAACCCGGTATTTACATCATAAATAAGGAAGATATGACTCAAGCAGTGATATGCATGGGGCATCTTGGAATAAACAGACTTGATCCTGATAATGTCGAAATTAATGTCTTAAACTTCATTTACGGAACAGGAGGCTTCAACTCAAGATTGATGAGGGAGGTTCGTTCCCACAAGGGGCTTGCTTATTCCACCTATGGGATGGTAGGAGCAGGAAGGGATCTTGGAACATTCTTCAATTTCTGCAT
>JBBIMS010000026.1:0-3032 GCA_037444285.1 Candidatus Aminicenantota bacterium
ATATGATCTAACGCGTCCTTTTCAACAGTTTACCAACTTCTGGTATAATTAAAAAATGGAAATATTTTGTTGAGAGTGAGAATTTAAAGTTTAATGATGCATCAAAAATTTGGAACTCAAAAGTATTAAGCGGGCAGTTATAGCTGAAAATGCAAGACAGTGATTACATTAAAAAGATAAGGAATTTTTCAATAATTGCCCATATAGATCATGGAAAATCTACCCTTGCTGACAGACTTCTTGAGAAAACAGGTGCAATTCCTCCTCGGGAGATGGAAGAGCAGATCCTTGATTCAATGGATCTTGAAAGGGAGAGGGGGATAACCATAAAGGCACATTTTGTAAGACTGAAATTTTCCTATAATGGAGATGATTATTTCTTCAATCTTATAGATACTCCAGGTCATGTTGATTTCACATATGAAGTCTCAAGGAGTCTTTCTGCCTGTGAAGGAGCTCTCCTTGTAATAGATGCAACCCAGGGAGTTGAAGCTCAGACCCTTGCCAATACATATCTTGCTATGGAAAATAATTTAACTTTGGTTCCTTTGATTAACAAGATAGATTTGAAAAATGCAGACATTGACAGGACAATTGAGCAGATGGAACATGCGTTAGCAATTCCGGGGGAGGAGGCAATTCTCATCTCAGCAAAGGAGGGGATCGGAATCCATGAGGTTCTGGAAGCAATCGTAAAAAGGATCCCACCTCCAGAGGGTTTCCCTGATGCTCCTCTTAAAGCTTTACTTTTCGATTCCTGGTTTGACACTTACAGAGGAGTTGTTGTCCTTGTGAGAGTTTTTGATGGAATCCTTTATCCAGGGCAAAAGATAAGATTGATGTCATCAGGTGCCACTTATGAGGTGGAAGAATTGGGAGTTTTCACTCCAAAACCCCAGAGAGTTGATGTTTTAAGAGCGGGAGAGGTAGGATACCTCATTGCCGGGATTAAGAGAATTTCTGATGTAAGAGTTGGAGATACTATCACTGATGATAAAAGACCCACAAGCTCACCTCTTCCGGGCTTTAAAGAATTCAAGCCAATGGTTTTTGCAGGAATATTTCCAACTGATGAGACAACCTATGAACAGCTCAGATCTGCCCTTGAAAAACTGAGACTTAACGATTCTTCCTTTGTATACGAACCTGAAAATTCCCCGGCTCTCGGATTTGGTTTTAGATGCGGATTCCTTGGACTCCTTCATCAGGAGATAGTTCGAGAAAGGCTTGAAAGGGAGTTTGATTTAACCCTTGTTACAACCACTCCAACAGTTCGATACAGAGTTATTACAAAGAAAAATGAGGTTCTGGAGATAGACAATCCTTCCAAACTTCCTCCCCCCAATGAAATTCTTTCTATTGAAGAGCCAATTTTTGAGGTTATAATATTGACTCCCGACACTTATATAGGTTCAATAATGAAACTCTTAGAGGCAAGGAGAGGGAAACAGAAAAGTCTTGAATATATTTCTTCCAGCAGAGTTATGCTGGTTTATGAAGTCCCTCTTAACGAGCTAATTCTTAATTTCTATAACAAATTAAAATCCCTTTCCCAGGGTTATGCATCCATGGACTATAATTTTAAGGAATTCAGAGCGGCAGATCTTGTCAAGCTTGACATTCTTATTAATGGTGAACCTGTTGATGCCCTTTCTCTTATAGTTCCGAGAGAAAAGGCTTACGAAAGGGGAAGAGCTCTTGTCTCAAAAATGAGGGAGGTTATACCCCGACAACTCTTTGAAGTTGTTATTCAGGCATCAATTGGAGGAAGGGTGATTGCAAAGGAGTCGGTAAAACCTTTGATGAAAAATGTTCTTGCTAAATGTTACGGAGGAGATTACACAAGGAAGAGAAAACTCCTTGAAAAACAGAGGGAAGGGAAGAAAAGGCTTAAGAAGGTTGGTAGAGTTGAGCTTCCTCAGGAGGCTTTTCTTGCTCTCATGAAAATTGACGAGCAGTAAAAATTAAATAACTTCTCCTTGTTTTTTCCCGATTATTTATTTATAATATTCTGTTTTAAATAATGCAAGAAAATATTTTGCAAATGATTCACCAGCTCTCCAAAGAGAGGGGGATACACCCTTCCTTTGTCGTAAATGCCATAAAGGAAGCCATAAAAGAAGCATCCAAGAAATACTACAAGGCAAAGGATATTGTTTCCTTAGATTTTGACGAGGAAACTGGTGAGGTCATTGTTCTTGTAAAGAAGAAGGTTGTTCAGAAGGTTTCCAATCCTGAAAAGGAGATAGCCTGGGAACAGGCAAGGAAGATAAATCCCAATGTCAAAATTGGGAATGTAATTCCTGTGAATGTATCTGCAGAAGTTCTCGGAAGAATATCAGCCCAGACTGCGAAACAGATAATCTTTCAGAAGGTTTCTGAGGCTGAAAAACTTTACATTTACAATGAGTTTTATCCTAAAATAGGGACCCTTGTAAATGGGGTTGTTAGAAGATTTGACAACGATAGTGTTATTGTTGATCTGGAGAAGGCTGAGGGGATTCTTACAAGAAAAGAAAGACCAGCAAATGAGAATTATAACAGAGGGGATAGGATAAAAGCAGTTATATTAAATGTTTTGAAGGATAGTAAAGGTCCCCAGGTTATTCTTTCCCGCTCTGACAATCTTTTCCTGAGAAGGCTTATGGAGCTTGAAATTCCAGAGATAGCAGATGGAACAATTGAGATAAAGGGAATAGCAAGATTACCAGGAGAGAGAGCAAAAGTAGCAGTTTACTCAAGAAATAAGGATGTTGACCCTGTTGGTTCTTGCATAGGAGTAAAAGGGAGGAGGATAAATAACATTCTTAAAGAGTTAAAAGGGGAGAAGATTGATATAGTTCAATGGTCCCCCTCCCTTGAAGAATTTGTGAGAAATACATTGAGTCCCGCAAAGATTATAAGTGTGAGAAGGCTTGATGAGAAGGAGAAGAAGCTGGAAGTTGTTGTTCCTGGCTCTCAACTCTCAGTTGCCATTGGAAAGAAGGGACAGAATGTTAGACTGGCTTCGAAGCTTTTAGGATGGCAGCTGG
>JBBIMS010000026.1:3060-11529 GCA_037444285.1 Candidatus Aminicenantota bacterium
AAAAAATAAGAGAAATTGAAGAGAGACTTTCTTCAGACCCCGAGAGGAGCTCAGATGGAAAAGATTAGAGTTTATGAAGCAGCAAAGAAATTAGGGAAGAGTGTTAATGAAGTGAAGGAGGTTCTCTCTTCCCTTGGAATTAATGTAAAGAGCAATCTCCAGCAACTGGACCCAGAAATTTATTTAAAACTTGAAGAGAAATTCGGGTTGAAGAAGCCTGAGGTTCCTATGAAAGAGAACAGGGAGAAATTAGCAAGGGAAAAGGTCTTCCCTGAAGTTGAGAAAAAAGTGAAAGAGGAAGCTGCTCCCCCGAAGGAAATTCCAAAGAAAGTAATTAAGAAAGTTGAAAAGCCCGTTCCTGAGAAGAAAGTTATAAATGTGAGGGAAGGGATTACATTAAAGGAGCTATCGGAAAAGACAGAGATAAAGGCAAAGGATATTATACAGAGGTTAATAACGAAGGGTTATATGATCACAGTGAATCAATCCCTTGATAAAAATCTCCTTGACATTATAGGGAAGGAATTCAACATTGAATTTGTTCCCATAACCTTTGAGGAAGAGCTCACTCTTGAAGAGACTGGGAAAGAGGAGAAACTTGTTCCAAGACCCCCTGTTGTGACAATAATGGGACATGTTGACCATGGGAAGACAACTCTTCTTGACTATATTAGAAAGACAAAGGTTGCTGAGAGTGAGGCAGGAGGGATTACCCAGCATATTGGTGCCTACAGGGTTAAGGTGAAGGATAGGTTTATAACTTTCCTTGACACACCTGGTCATGAGGCTTTTACAAGAATGAGAGCAAGGGGGGCTAAAGTAACCGATATAGTTGTTCTTGTTGTGGCTGCTGACGATGGCGTAATGCCCCAGACTCTTGAAGCAATTGATCACGCAAAGGCAGGAAATGTTCCCATAATAGTCGCAATAAATAAAATAGACAAGCCCAATGCAAATCCGGAAAGGGTTAAGCAACAACTCTCTCAACACGGAATTGTGGTTGAAGATTGGGGAGGAGATGTTGTCTCAGTGGAGCTTTCTGCAAAAACTGGACAGGGAGTTGATGAACTTCTTGAGATGATACTCCTTGTGGGAGATCTCCTTGAGCTTAAAGCAAACCCTGATAGACCTGCAAGTGGTGTTATTCTTGAGAGCAAACTTGATCCTAAAAAAGGACCCCTTGCAACAGTGCTTATTCAGAAAGGGACTCTTAAGGAAGGGGATTTCTTCCTTTGTGGAACAGAAGTTGGAAAAGTGAGGGCACTCTTTAACGAATTTGGTCAGAGGATGAGTTCTGCAAGTCTTTCCACACCTGTTGTGGTTATGGGGTTTGAAAATGTTCCTTCAGTTGGAGATACCTTCGTTGTTGTGAAGGATGTAGAAAAAGCTCGTCAGATTGCACAGTTCAGGCTTGAGAAATCCAAAACAGTTACAGCTCCTCCCAGAAAGGTTTCTTTCGAGGACTTACTTAAAAAACCTGAGGAGGTAAAGGAATTTAATGCTATTATAAAAGGAGATGTTCAGGGAACTGTAGAGGTTGTGGAGGAGCTACTAAGAAGGCTTGAGAGTGAGAAGATTAAGATTAACATAATCCATAAAGCTGAAGGTCCACCATCAGAGTCAGATGTCCTTCTTGCATCTGCCTCCAATTCTATTATAGTTGCTATGAATGTCCGCCCCCCAAGGAAGGTTGTTGAACTTGCTGAATCTGAGAATGTGGATTTAAGGGTTTACAACATAATTTATGAATTGAACGAGGATATAAAGAGGATAGTGGAAGGACTTCTGGAGCCAGAGAAGAAAGAGGTTTACCTTGGGTCAGCTGAGGTGAGGCAGACTTTCAAGATTGCAAAGGTTGGAACAGTTGCAGGGTGTTTTGTAAAAGATGGTAAAGTCACCATCGATTCAAGAGCACGTATTATAAGGAATGGAAAGGTGGTCTATGAAGGTAAAATAAATAGTTTGAAGAGGTTTAAGGAAAGTGTTAATGAGGTAAAAAGTGGGCTTGAGTGTGGGATTTCCATAGAGCAGTTCAACGATATAAAAGTTGGCGATATTATTGAATGTTTTACAATTGAAATGAGTAAGTCAAAATGAAAATGGGTCTCTGTATAATGGAACTTTATTTCCCCTATTCCCATTCATTGAAGGAGAAAAGGGCAAGGGTGAATAAGATAAAGGAGAGGATAAGAGCCAAATTCAATGTGGCAATTGCTGAGATAGGACATCAGGATTTGTGGCAGAGATCAAAGATCGGGCTTGTAACAATTGCCAATGGTAAAGACATTGTTGAAAAGACATTCCAATCAATATCGAAATTTATAGAGGTTGAGCTTGGAGAAAATTTAATCAGTGTGGAAATTGAGGTTATGTGAGATGAAAGTTTCCCATAGACCTGAAAGGGTTGCTCGCCTTATTCAAGAGGAAATTGCAAAAATCATCCAGACAGAACTAAGAGACCCTACCTTAGGATTTACGACAGTTACAGATGTGGTTCTGACACCTGATCTAAGACATGCGGATGTATATGTGACAATATTTGGAGAGGAAGAGATAAAGAAAAAAAGCCTTGATGTCCTCAACAAGGCTCAGGGGTTTATAAGAAGGATGGTTGCGAAGGAGTTGAACTTAAAGACAAATCCAACTTTTTCCTTTCATCTCGATGAGAGTTTTGAAAAGGGGGAAAAGATAGAAAAAATTATAGAGGAGATTCATAGGGAAGATGCGGAGAAGAAAAATCGTAAAGGAAATAGGTAAGAAAATACTTGAGAGCAGAAAAATACTAATTTCTTCCCATTTGAGACCAGATGGGGATTCCATAGGAACTGGTCTTGCATTATATCATCTTTTGAAGAAAATGGGGAAATCTGTAGATTTTATAAACATTGATAAAACTCCCTTCCCCTTTACAAAGCTGCCGGGAGCTGAGGAAATAGTTATAGGCGAGATAAAAGATTCTGACTATGATTTAGCCCTTTTACTGGAATGCAGTGAAGAGGGAAGGTCGGGGCACAGCAACATCAAAAGATTTTTTACTATAAACATTGACCATCACAACACATCTGACCTTTATGCAAACATCAACTGGATAGACCCGTCGGCTTCTGCTGTTGGAGAAATGGTTTTTGATCTCATTGTTGCCATAAATGGAGAGTTTGACGATAAAATCTCTACAAACCTTTACGCTGCCATAGCCTCTGACACAGGAGCATTCAGATTTTCCAACACAACCCCGAGAGCTCTTGAAGTGTGCGCCTACCTTGCGAAAAAGGGGGCAGATCCTTACGAGGTTTCAAGATTGCTCTTTGATACTTACTCCTATCAAAAAGTAAAGCTTCTTGGACTTGTTCTTTCAACTTTAAATGCTGATATTGAAAGTGGAATTGCTCATATTTCAATGCCCAAAAAGTTTCTGGACGAGCTTGGCCTCACAGAAGTTGACACAGAAGATATAATATCAATGGTTAGATCCATTGATGGAATCAACATTGTTATTTTTGTAAAGGAGATTGGTGATAAAAAATACAGAATAAGTTTGAGGTCTAAAGGTAATATAAATTCAGGGAAAATCGCTGAAAAATATGGAGGTGGAGGTCATTTTCATGCAGCAGGGTTTTCCCTTGAAGGGGATTATGAGAATGTATTGAAAAACGCAATTGAGATTGTAAAATCAAATATTTTTGGTAAATGAAAGAAATTCATGGAGTTGTTCTTCTTGATAAGCCAGAAGGTATAACCTCCTTCAGGGCTGTCCATGAAGTTAAGAAAATCTTGAAGGTAAAAAAGGCAGGTCATTTCGGAACCCTTGATCCCTTCTCTTCAGGACTTCTAATTATAGGTCTTGGCAAATCTACAAGATTGTTCAGCTATTTCCTCAAAGAGAAAAAGCTTTATCATGCAAAGATAAGATTAGGTTATTCCACTGATACATACGACAGAGAAGGAAAGCAGGTTGGAGAGGAAAAAGAGGTTAAAGTGAGCAAGGAAGAGGTGGATACCATTCTGAGGGAATTTGAGGGAGAAATAAAACAGATTCCTCCACCGTTCTCATCGAAGAAAATTTCTGGGAAACCTTCCTACCTCTTTGCAAGAAAGGGAGAGTTAATCAAGCACCCACCGAAACTCGTTCACATTTATTTCATTGAACTTTTAAAGTTTGAGCCCCCATTTTTGGAGATAAAGGTTCAGTGTTCCTCAGGGACTTATCTTAGAACCTTAGCCTTTGATATAGGAGAAAGATTAAAGGTTGGCGGTCATCTCTGGGAGCTAAGGAGGCTAAAAATAGGAGAATTTGATATATCTAAGGCAGTTACAATAGAGAAGCTAAGGGAGGATGCAGAAAAGGGGGAAGCGCTAAAAGATATAATTCCCATAGAATCTGTTCTCAGCCATTATCCAAAGATAATTGTAAGGGATGAGGCAGTAAAAAAGGTTCTGAATGGTAATCCCATAAAGCCATCAGAAGTTATTAAGAGATTTTCTGGGGTTGGCGACTCCATCAGGGTATTTTCACCTGAGGGAAGATTCATTGCAATTGCCAGGGATGTTAACAGAAAATATTTTAGACCTGTTCTTGTTTTTTCAGATTGACTTTATTAAGGGATAAATTATAATATTTTAATCGGATGGAAATTTTGAATTCAGCGATTCAGTTTATAAATCCTTACTTGTCCTATATAATAATTGGTGCAACCCTACTTCTGCTAATTCAGTTTATAATCTGGCTTTTTTCCAAGTTGAGGAAAAGGTCTAAAAAAGCTGAAGTGAAAACCCATTTCAAAAAAAGTGATTACAAAAAGGCAGCTCAGAAGCATCTGAAATTGGGGAACATTGTTGGTGCAGCCCAGCTATTTGAGGAGGCAGGTCAGCTTAAGAAGGCAGCAGAACTTTATGTGAAGGCACAGGAGTTTATAAGATGCGCAGATATGTGGCTGAAGAACAATTTTCCAGATGAAGCCCTGGAGATGTATATAGAGGGAGGGGATTATCTCAAAGCAGCAAGTATACTGGAAGAGAAGGGAAGACTTGAGGAGGCAGCATCAATGCTTGAGAAGGCGAGCAAATTTTATGAAGCAGCTGAGATGTATAGCAGGGTAGAAAATTTCCAGAAAGCAGCTGAGCTTTTTGAAAAAATGGGTTATTATGATAAGGCTTCTTTGAACTACAAAAAAGCAGGAAATCTTGAGAAAGCTGCTTTCTGTCTTGAGCAGCATTATTTTATTACAAAAAAGACAATCCCCACAGAAACTCAAAAAATGAATCTTGTAAGAGCTGCAAGGCTGTGGATTGAAGCTGGGAAAAGTGAGAGAGCAGAGGAGATTCTTGGAAAGGAAAGAATGTATGGGGAGCTTGCCCAACTCCAGGAGGAATTCAAGAACTGGCAAGCCTCAGCAGAGAACTGGGAAAAGGTTGGGAATTTCAGGAAAGCAGCAGAAGCATGGGAACAGGCTGGAAATTTCAAAAGATCCCACCTCTGCATGGCAGAGGTTTTATTAAGCGAAAACAACCAGAAGGAGGCTGCATACCACTTTGAACTTGCAGAAGATTGGGGAAGAGCTGCAGAGATATATGAGTGGAGTGGAGATTGGCTAAAGGCTGCAGAATGTTATCTTAAAATGGGCAATTATCTTTCTGCGGCAGAGAATTACTTTAAAAGTGGAGACCACAAGAGTGCTGCCAATATGTATGAGCTTGCGGGTGAGCTTGGAGCAGGAGCAAAACTTTACATGGAGGTTGGAGAATTCAAGAAGGCATCGGAATTGTTTGAGAAATGTGGAATTTATTATGAAGCTGCAATAGCAGCGGAAAAGAGCGGTGATGATGATAGAGCCCTTGACCTTTTCCAGATGGTCCCCCCTGAAAATGAGAATTACATAAAGGCTGGTTCCCTCATCGGGCAGATATTTATGAGGAAGGGAAGGATTGATCTTGCAATAGAAAAATTCCAGAAACTTATTGATTCTAAACCCCTTGATAAAGATAACATTGAGATTTACTACAATTTAGCCCTTGCTTATGAAAAAGCAGGTAGATACAGGGAGGCAAGGGATATATATCAGAGAATTTTAACAGAGGATTTTAGATACAGGGGTGGTGAGGTTCAGGATAGGCTGAAGAATGTTTTGAAGCTCATACAGGATTCTAAAAGCTTTGAGCTTCTTTCTACTGATAAGTCAAAAAGATATAAGATAATTGAGAAAATTGGAGAAGGTGGGATGGGGACAGTTTACAAGGCAGAGGATTTACTTCTGAAAAGAGTTGTTGCTCTGAAGATCCTCCACAAGAAACTAATGGATAACACAAAAGCTATTGAGAGGTTTTACACTGAGGCAAGGTCTGCAGCAGCTCTGAATCATCCAAATATTGTCACTGTTTTTGATGTTGGGCAGATGGGAGAGGATTACTTCATTACAATGGAATTTATTGAAGGAGAAAGTTTCATATCATTTGTTGAAAGGAAGAAGTTCCTTTCAATCCCCCAATTTACTTTTGTTGCCACTCATTTGTTCAGGGCTCTTGACTATGCCCACAGGAAAGGTGTCATACATAGAGACATAAAGCCTCACAACATAATGCTCACAAAGGATAAGCAGTTAAAAATTATGGATTTCGGACTTGCCATTATTCTTTCCGATTACAAAAGTGGAGAGACAGGAATAATAAGCGGAACACCTCATTACATGTCTCCTGAACAAATTCAGGGAGAAAAAGTTGATCATAGAACCGATATTTATTCTGCAGGAGCAACCCTTTATCATCTTATAACAGGAACCCCTCCCTTTACTGGAGATAATATTTTCTTTCAACATTTGATTGAACCGCCTGAACCACCTTCAACGAGAAGATCTGATATTCCGCCAGCAATTGACTTTTTAATCCTTCAATGTCTTGCCAAAGAGAAAGAAAAGAGATTCCAGAGTGCCCTTGAAGTTCTATTCTACATAAAAAAGCATCTCCTCAACATATCCAGATAAATCCGTAAAATAGTGCTTAAAAGCTAATCTTTGGACCCTTTTACTTCGAGTGGGGAAAGGTGAATAGTTGTATCGTAGCTTGCAGCATGAATTTCCCTTTCAACCTCTTTCCCTTCAATGAGATCTTCAATAATGTATGTTCCCATTTTGGGAGCTTTCAGAAAACCATCCCATGCAGCTTCTGCAAATCTTCCACTCCCAAGCCAGTCTAAAATCCAGTCCTTTGCATACTCAGGGTCTTCCTGGAGAATTCCAGCATGAACCTCGAGCAACCATTTTAAATTTGCCTCTTCGTGAGCTCCTATGGGAGGAGCGATTATAATCGGTATTCCAAGCCCGCAGTAAAAGGATAGCTCGCTCGGTTTTGTCCATAAAATGTCTGTTGTTCTTAGCAGTTCGTTGAATCCCTCGAAGTAGAGGAACTTGTTGGGATGATAAATTATTCTTAGATTTCTATCAAGGCATTCAGAAAGACCCAACTCTTTTGCATATTCCTGAAAAATAATCTGTAAATTTTTCCTCACGCCCACACTTATGTTTATTGCAATTTCCTTTTCAAGCAATTTATTCCTGAAACTTTTTATCAATTTCATTCCTATATCTGATTGAGCTCCTGCTCCTCCTATTGCAAATGTTATTGTGAAAAGCCTCTTCCTGAAAGATTGGATGTTTGGACCAAGATGAAAATTTATTGATGATTGGTGGAGATTAAAGAATCTTCCTTTCCTGTCAAGATGATGAAGCCTGTCTATGAGATCAAATTTTAAAATTTCTCTTTTTTCTCGACTCCCTATGTTCTCCTTGGGAAGAGGGAAACCTGTTAGAAAAATTTTTTCTTTGCTAACCCCATATCTCTTTAACCTTTTTACAGCTAATTCACATGGTGCGAAATAGTAGATTCTACTTGTTGAAGGATTTGATGATACCCAGACTCGATTTACATCAGCATCGCATATAACGCAGTAAATTTTTTCCTTGTATCCTTTGTAATCTGCAACAAGGGCAGGAACATAAAAGGTTGTTACAACAGGGAGGGGTTTCTTCTCAATATGGGATAAGACCTCAGAGCCCAGCCCTTTTTTTATCAAATAGGAAAGATAATAGGTCTGGAGAGTTGGGCGCGAAAGATCCCTTTTAGGATAAAGGGGTTTTATATTCTGAATGGAATCCAATACCTTAAAGAGAAAATTTCCAATTAATGGAATATTCCTTGAGCGAGAAAGGAATTCATATGAGTTTTTTACCCTCTTCCAGAATTTATACTCTCCCTCAGAAGTCAAAGATGGATCTCCTGCATTTAAAATCCCTTCCTCTGCGATATCTTTGAGGGGATAAGCAGCCCTCTGATGACCAAGCCCCATATCAGCAGATATAACCCATGCTTTCTTCTTTTCGCACTCACTCATACTCTTTTATTCTTTATAATTTGAAAGAAAAGTCAAATTTTATTTTTATTTTTTAGAGCTTATAAGATTTTTCATGAACCCTATGAAAT
>JBBIMS010000027.1:0-6165 GCA_037444285.1 Candidatus Aminicenantota bacterium
AACCATTTCCGATTCTTTTGGGTGTTGCTCAATAAAATTTTTAAATAGATCCATTGCCTTTTTAAACTCTCTATGCTGAAAAGCTTTTGCCGCTTCCTCCCAAATGGAGCTTACTTCTATATTTCTCATTTTTTACTCCTTTCAAAGAATATTTTATTGGTTTTTTGAAACTTATTCAAACAACAGATGAATAAGCCAGTAGATCATAAGTATCAGATAAAAGGTTATTTTCAAGCATGTAATTTATCATTTTAAGATGGAGGGAATGCCCTCCTTTTCTTATCCTGAAATAACCCTTCACTGGCAAAGGAAGAAGGGAAAGGTCACCTAAAAAATCAAGAATTTTGTGCCTTACAAATTCATCTTTAAATCTTAAAGGACCATTAACAACTCCACTGCTGTCAAGGGCAATTGTATTGCTGAAAGAGGCTCCCAATGCAACATTATTACTCCTAAGATATTCAAGGTCAGAAATGAAACCAAATGTCCTTGCAGGAGCAATTTCCTTCTCAAAAACAGAGGGGTTTATATCAATAGTTAGAGACTGGAATCCAATTGCAGGATGATTGTAGTCAATTTCATATTGAACTTTTATTCCATTGTAAGGATAGCCTTCAACAAAATAGCCATCCTCTCTCAAAGAAAATGGTTTTGTCAAGTAAAGATATTTTTTATCCCAGGGGAGCATTCTGACCCCTACACTTTTTATACCTTGAACAAAGGAATAAGCACTCCCATCAAGAATTGGAACCTCATCCCCCTCAATTATCACTTTACAATTATCAATCCCTGAAAAACGAACGGCTGCAAGGAGGTGCTCAACAGTTGAAATTCTTGTTCCATTGTAAACAACAACTGTTGCATGATTGGCAAAAGCTTTTCTCGGATCAATCTTTATTTCAATCCCATAATCCCCTCTTTCAAAAATTATTCCCCTTTCCTCATTTAAAGGGATGAGGTGAAGAACTGCTCTTTTCCCTGAATGAATTCCAACTCCTGAAAAGGATATTTCTTTTGCTATGGTTGCTTGCTTCTCCATCATATAAAAAATGTATCAAAATTGATGCCAGAATAAAAATCTTTTATTTATGCGGTTTTTTGCCAGAAGACTTTCAAAAAATGTTGACTTTCATCAACATAATGTTGATTTTTTTCAACATTTGTCTTTTCTCCAATTTTGATTTAAGCTTTTTTTATGAAAGATTTTATCTTGAAAATTCTCGAGGACTTGGAAAAGGGAATTATTACAAAAGAAGAAGCATTTTCCAAAATTTCCTTTATTCCCTTTGAAGATCTCGGTTTTGCAAAAGTCGATCACCACAGAAATTTGAGAAGGAACTTTCCTGAGGTTATTTTTGGAATGGGGAAAAGAAAGGAGGAGATTCTTGAAATAGCAAAAAGGATTCTCGAAAAGTCAGAGCGTCTCCTTATTACAAGGATAGATAAGGAAACACATGAATTTCTGAAAAATGAAATAGATGGGCTAAACTATAATGAGCTGGGAAGAATCGCATGGAAAATGGGAAAACAGGAAAAAACTGGAAAGGGGAAGATACTAATTATAACAGCAGGAACATCAGACATTCCTGTTGGAGAGGAAGCATATATCACAGCGATGTGGATGGGAAATGATGTTGAAAAAATATACGATATAGGGGTTGCTGGTATTCATAGGTTATTCGCAGAGTTTGAGAAGATAAGGAAAGCAAGGGTTATAATAGTTATAGCTGGAATGGAAGGAGCTCTTCCCTCAGTTGTTGCGGGGCTTGTAGATACTCCTGTAATTGCTGTTCCAACAAGCCAGGGATATGGAGCAAGTTTCGGAGGATTGTCAGCCCTCCTTACAATGCTAAATAGCTGTTCTGGAGGAATAGGAGTTGTAAACATTGATAATGGTTTCGGAGCAGCTTTGTTAGCTTCAATTATAAACAGGCTTTAATGCTAAGAATCTTTAAATACTTAATTTTGCCAATCTTTATTTTATGGTCTTTCCTTTTTATTATTCTTTTCCAATTCTCCTTCCCTGTTTACCTTGTTGATATCCTTCCAGAAATTATCCTTTTTACAATAATTTCCCTTTCCTGTTTTGGGATAGGAAGTATTTTTCTCAGGTTTTTAAAACTGAAAACCAGTACTACCGAGAGAATTGTATTCTCACTATCACTGGGGTTGATTTTGATAGCAATTTTCACCACAATCTCAGGATTTGCAGGACTTCTAAAAAACTGGATATTCCTATCATTTCTCTCAATTATATTCCTCTCATCTATACCATCTCTGATTAGTTTAAGCATTGATTTAAAGAAAAAAATTAAAAATTTAAAAATTTTCATTAACTTTGAATTCATTTTTTTTATCCTGATCATTTTCCTCCTTTTCACCAGTTTCCTTTTCGCCCTTGCACCCCCTGTATTTTATGATTCCCTTGAATCCCACATTGCAGTCCCTAACTATTACATCATGGAAGGAAAGATAAAATATATGGAAGGAAATGTCTTTTCCAATACACCCCTTTACCTCCAGATGATATATCTATTTGGGATGCTGGTAAAAAATGAATTTCTTGCTCCTCTCCTAACATTCCTTATGGGAGTTATTCTTGTTTTATCTCTTGTTTCCTTTGGGAAAAGGTTTCTATCCCTGAACTATTCTCTTCTCCCTCCCCTGATTCTTTTATCCCTTCCTCTAACATCTTTTTTAATGACAACACCTATTCAGGATCTTCCCCTCTCCCTCTTCTCTTTTCTTGCTTTTTATTCCTATCTTATTTTCAGAGAGGAGGGGAAATCTGGATGGCTAATATTGACAGGGATTTTTTTTGGCTTCTCCCTTGGAATTAAATATCAGGCTTTATATCTTTGCCTTTTGCTTCCAATATTTATACTTATGACAGGGAAAGGTTTAAAGGAAAAACTTAAGTTTATCGCAATTATTTTCTTAATAGCGCTTGCCCTTTCTTCCCCATGGTTTCTGAAAAATATTTTTTATAGCGGAAATCCAGTTTATCCAATGCTTTTTAAATTTTTCGGAGGAAAGGGTTGGAGCAACGAGAACAACTCAAGATTCTTCCAGGATTTGCACATAAAAAGCCCCTCCCAATGGCTTCTTCTCCTGTATCAGGTTAATTTTAGCTCAAGAATCTTCGGAGCAGGAGGTATAATAGGACCGATATTTCTAATATTTCTACCCTTCTATTTCCTCAGGAAGAGAAAAATTATTTCCGATTCTCTCCTTCTCCTCTCCCTTCTAAGCCTTTTCCCTTTTCTCACAACAGGAAACATTCGTTATTCCTATTTCAGCATTATAATCCTAAGTCTCTTAATAACTTATGGAATGGAAGGATTTAAAGAGTTTAAATCTTTAAAAATTATTATGATTTTAACACTTCTTATAATAATCTCTTTCAACTCCTTCCTTTCCTTCTCCCATTTAAATCTTATAAACCCTGCTTTAAATCTTGTATTGGGAAAGGAAAGTAAAGAGGATTACCTTAAAAACACACTCCCTCATTACAGCGGGATTGAGTTTATAAACAGTAACTTACCATCTCATTCTCTAATCCTTTTTATCTATGAAGCAAGAACAGCCTATATCAAAAGAAAATTCATTTCAGCCACCCCCTACGACACAAATATTTTGAAGGATCTACTTAGAAAATATAGTGATCCTGAAGAGCTCATAAATGAATTGAAAAATCGAAGGGTAACCCATTTATTTCTAAATAAATTTGAAATGGAAAGGATTGAAAAAAAATTCGACTACCTTGGTATTAAGAATTCAGAAATCAGAGACAGGTTTTACGGGCTTATTTCAAGACTTAAAATTCTCTACTCTTCAGGAGAAATCTACATCTATTCACTTTTTTGAGAGCTTCCCTCAATTTTCTTTCTCATTTCCCTTATTAATTTCTCAATTGAATCCTTTCTCTCGGAGCCAATTTCAATAGACCTCTGGAGCAACTTGATCCCTTCTTCAATCTTTCCTTCCCTGATTCTTAAGAAACCAATATGCTCAACAATCTCAGGCTCCCAGGGCTTCTTGGAAAAAGCCTTCTCAAGGAATTTTTTTGAATTCTCGATTTGACCTAATTTGAAATATATCCACCCAATCGTATCAAGATAATCAGGATTTTCAGGATCAAGACTTACTGCTTCTATGGCAAGGGATAGAGCCTTTTTCAGATTTTTATCCCTCAATGCCCAGGAGTAGGCAAGGTAGTTGAGAGCATTTCCGAAGTAAGGGTTTAAAGAAATTGCCTTTTTCAAAGCCTTTTCAGCCTTATCAAAATTACCCTCCTTCTCATAAAAATCCCCTATCCTCAGATAAAGCTCTTCACTCTGAGGATATTTTTTAAGTTCCTTTTCTATGAACTCCTCTCCCCTTTTCCATTCCTTTTTTTCAATGAATATGGTCAAGACAGCAAAAAGGAAATCCCTATCTTTGGTCCTTTCCAACTCTTTTTTCGCCAGCATTATAGCTTCCTCTGTCTTTCCAGCACCTGAAAGAGCATATATTTTATTCAGAATCAGAGGCTTATGGGAAGGAGCTATTCTCAGCCCATCCTCCGCTATTTTTAATGCTGAGGTATGGTCTCCTCTTTCTTTGTAAACATAAGAAAGATAGGAGTAAATATTGGGGTCATTATTTCCAATTTCAAGGCTTTTTTCCAAGTAAGATTTTGCAGCCTCCCAATCCTTCATCATGGTGTAAAGATAACCGATAGTCTTATATATTTCCTTTTTCGGCATAGCGAAATTTTCTTCCTTTTCCAGATCCAGAAGAATCTCTACTCCCTTTTTATACTCATAAATCTGGATGTAATATTCAACAAGGTAAATTTTTGCCTCAAAAATATTCGGATCAATATTGAGAATCTCTCTAATCGTCATATAAAATTCATCATATTTTTTAATATTAAAAAGAATTTTAGCTTTTGTTAGAAGTACACCGGGATTTGAAGGGGAGATTTCAAGAGCTTTATTAACAGCGTTTAAAGCTTCCTTCAGCTCATTTTTTTCCATCAAAGCTTCAGCCAATTTATGATAAAAAACATAGTTTTGAGGGAATTTCTCTATGGCTATTTTGTAGGTATCTATCTCCTTCGAAATTTCATTGTTTGATTTATAAAAATCAGAAAGATATGAGTAGGCAACAAAAGAGGAAGGGTTCATCTCTATGGCTTTTTTGTAGTAATCTTCTGCTTTTTTAGCATCCCCTGACCTCCGAGCTATTTCACCAAGTAGAATATAAGCCTCATCCCTGTATGGAGAAATTTCAGAATATTTTTTCAAAGCCTCCTCAGCTTCCTTCCATCTTGAAGAGGGCATGTATACCCATCTTCCAAGAATGTAGTAGGGATCGGGGAAGTTTGGCTCAATAGAAATAATTTTTTTATAAACCTCCTCAGCCTTTTGCAGAGCATCTTTTTCTTTTCCCTCCCTGATGTAGCCGAGATAAATATTTCCAAGAATGAGAAGGGCATTTATATTCGATGGATCAAGCCTTAAAGCAGACTCAGCCATCTTTTCAGCCTTCTCAAAATCCAACTTGTGAAGATAGATTTCCGATAGAGAAGAAAAGATATAGGAGTTTTCTTCAATTTCAAGGGCTTTTAGAAGCTCACTTTCTGAAACTGATAATTCTGAGTTGTAGAAAGAGGTGAGCCCTTTTAGATAATGATAGAAAGAAGAACTATTAATATCTGAAAAGAGAAAAGATGGTATAAATAAGAGAAAAAGAAACCTTTTTATCACTTTAAATAGAGCTTATCTCACTTCAGTTTGAATCCATAATCCTCTGCTTTTTCCTGAGCATTGATCTTTTTCCTCTTAAAAAGAGAACCCCATCTGAAACATGTTATCCTGAAACCCATTGACGGAAGAAAAATAACAGCAGCAATGAAAACAAAGAAAAGAAAAAGGATGACAAAAAGCATCCATTTCATATTTAACCCTCAGGCATTGGATTCCAAAATCTTATCCAAAAAAGCCTTTTCTGAAACAGCACCTTCAAATCTTATCCTCTCATTAATTATTACAGTGGGAACACTGTGAATATTATACTTTAAAGAAAGATCCTGAAACTCTGTAGCCTCTATAACATCAGCTTTAATCATTGAGGACTCAAGTGCCATTTTATGGGCAAGCCTTGCCATTGAAGGACAGT
>JBBIMS010000027.1:6175-11493 GCA_037444285.1 Candidatus Aminicenantota bacterium
AGGGCATGTTGGGGTAACAAAAACCTGGACATGGACTGGTTCGTTGATCTTTGCAAGCTCTTCCTTTGTGCTCTCTTCCAGTCCTGATTCGTTCTTGGAAACATCAATTATACTACTCAAAAGGGTTATAAATTCATAACCTACAGGAATACCAAAAAATCTTATTCCATAATCCTTTTTCCCTACAGTCACAATAGCAGGAACCATTTTAATATCGAACTCTTCCTTTTCCTTTAAATCTTTGTCAATATCATAAATGGTCAGTTTCAGTTTGTCAGAAAGGGCAGTAACTTCATTCAAAAGAGCCACAGTTTCATTGCAATAGGGGCAATCCTTTTCTCCAATAAACAATTTGATCTCAACATCATCTTCCATCTCTGCAAGTATTTTTCTTATCTCTTTCTCTTCTTCTTCACCTAAGAAAGCCATCAAATTCCTCCTTAAATTCATTTATTCCAACTAAGGAACATTTTTCATTTTACACCCTTGGGAGAAAAAGGTCAAAAAATTTCGAAAGCTTTCTCCAAACAATTTGCTTGACCTTGGAGAAATTTTGAAATATTATATTGTTTATGAAAAACAAACTATCTGGAAGTGGGGAAGCATAATGGAAGAAGAGAAGAAGGGCAGATTTATACCCCCATTGGATATAACCTCTCTGCTGGTCCCATTTTACACTCAGGCACTTGTAAAATTGGGCGAAATAAATGATCCTCTATCAAAAAAGCCTGATTTAGACCTTGAATATGCAAGACGGCTTATTGACCTCATAGATTTATTCAAGGAAAAAACAAAGGGGAATTTAACAGAAGAAGAGGAAAACTTTGTAGAAAGCATTCTTTACAAGTTAAAAAGCACATTCGTTGAGAAAAGTAAATGAGAAATTTAGGTTTTCTGGTCTTGATTTTTTCTTTAGCTTTTAAACTCACAGCCTACGAATCACCTCAGAAGATCAGGGAAGTTATTTTTTTATGGGAAAATGGAAAGAAAGAGGAAGCACTGAAAGTAACAGAGGCACCATCTCAATATGAAAAGGAGGAATTTTCTTACGCCATCTATCTCTTCTCCCTCAATCTGTATAAAAAAGGTGAAAGCTCCTATGCAAAAAAGTTTCTAAAAAAATCCCTTGAGATAAACCCTGGACTGTGGAGAGGATGGTCTTTTCTTTCTTTTGCAGAACTGAGGAGTGGAAACATTCATCTTTTCTTTAAATATCTTCCAAGAACTTTCATTGCTTTTTTAAAAGACTTCAAAAATCAGGTCATAATTTTTTCAATACTTTTAAAATCATTTTATATTTCTACCCTTGCCTCCCTCTTCGTTCTATCGACCTTTCTTCTCATAAAATACCTCCCCCTTGTAAGGGATGACATTTCTTATTTAATAGGTGAAATATCCTTCAAGAGTGGAAAGCTATTGAGCTATCTCTTTATTTTTCTTCTCCCCGCAATTTTGTTCCTTGGATGGGCTTTGACTGCAATTATATGGATAGCTTTTGTCTGGTCCTTTTTAAAAAACAAAGAGAGGAGATTGGCTATTGTTGCCATTCTACTTGTTTTTTTAGGAGTTATCGGAAACAACATATCAACCTCAATGACAAAAGAAATTGCTGATTTCAACTTATTAGAAAATAAAAATTTAGATAAGAATTTGATTTACTCCTCATTTTACGCAAAGGAAATTATTGAAAGGGGGGAGTTTGAGAAGGCTATAAATATCCTAAATGAAATAAATGAAAAAAATCCAAACCTTTTTTCTCTTGTAACCCTGGGAAACATAAGATTAAAAGAGGGAAAGTTTGATGAAAGCAGAAAATTATACGAAAAAGCTTTAATGCTATTTCCCAATTCCAATATTTCCTACTCTAACCTTTCCGTCCTTTTCAGAATAACAGGAGAAACCCAATATGCTGAGAAGTATAGGCAAAAAGCAAAGGCTTTGAAGGGAGAAGCGGAAGAAATAATATGGCCAGAAATCAGCTCAATATATGTATGGAAAGCAATTCTTAAAGAAAGATTAAATTCTAAAAACATACTGAATCCAGATCTATTTCTTATCATTGGTTTAATTTTTGGAGGGGTTCTCCTGAATGTAATTTTAAAACTATCCCCTACTCTTTACGGAGAATCAAGGTTCTGTCTTTCCTGTAGAAAGAGCATAAACATGCATTATGATTTGAAAATAACAAACCCTGATTATTGTGAGGATTGCTATAAGCTCTTTGTCTGGAAACCCCCTGAGCTCGAAATTGTGAGGGCTTCAAAATCAAGAGAAATAAAGATGAAAAAACTTAAAGAATTGGGGATTTATAGAATAATTTCACTTTTCCTCCCCTATTCTGGCTTGATAAGATATGACAATCCCTCCATTGCCTACTCAGGATTCACATTTTTCACCTTTTTCCTTTCAACTGCTATTTTGCTCAGGGAAATAGAGACCTTTTCTTTACCACTAACCTCTGCCCTGCTCTCTGTTTTTATATATATAATTTCAGTCTTTACTTTTGAAAAGAAGGTAGAAGGAGAATGGAAGGAACTTTAAAAGAATACTCCTTTGCTGACCTGATTCAGATGTTCGGTTATCAGAGAAGAACTGGTATTTTAACCCTGAAAAGGAGTGAAGAATTTGTCACACTGGTCTTTCACAACGGCTCTATTGTTGGTGTTGAAGCTTTCCCCCACAGAATTGAGACAATGCTGGGAAGGGTTCTAATAAAACAAGGGAAAATCACAGAGAGAGGGCTTGAAAGGGCTTTAAACATTCAGAGGAAAACCAATGAAAAACTTGGAAGAATCCTTGTAGATATTGGACTGATAAGCAAAGAAGACCTTTCCAGCTCCCTTTCCCTTCAGGCAACAAAGATTCTCTTTTCTCTTTTTAAGTGGAGGGATGGGGAATTCAAATTTAAAAGCTCAGAAACAGTTGAATACGACAAAGAATTCTTTGTTCCTATTGAAGTAGACAACATCCTCATGCAAGGAATGCAGATGCTCGATGAATGGCCTCGTATAACCAGCCTCATCCGTTCCAAGAAAATTGTTTTTGAACCATTACCTGTCAAGCCAGAATTTGAAGTTGTGGATGAACTTCATGAAGGGCCGAGTGATAAAAAATTGAGCAGGGTTGAATTTGAAACTTTAAAACTAATAGATGGAAAGAGGACTGTTGAAGAAATAATAGATCTAAACTATGTGAACGAATTTATAACATTGAGATCAATAGTTTCCCTTATAGAAAAAGGACTTGTAAGAGAAAAAATTGTAAAGGAGGTTGTTGAGGAAAGGGTTGAGAAAAAAGCTCTGAAAATAGTTGCGATTGCAGGAATAATACTTTCACTACTCATAATCTTTTCCAGCTACAAAAAACCTTTGAGATTTTTGTGGCTTGGGAATCCAATAATTTCCGCTGAGGAGAAAGAAAGCAAGAAAGTTATAAAAAGGGGTGAAGAAGAATTCATAAATTCTATCTTAAAATCAACCATAAATTATGGAAGCAAAGAAAATTGAAGATATAGAAAAACTTGAAAATTCCACTTTAATAACTGTTGGGGTTTTTGATGGGATTCATCTTGCCCATAAAGCAATTTTTAAAGAACTTCTGAAAATAGGTCAGGAGAAGAAACTTTTACCTGTAGTTCTTACCTTCTACCCTCATCCCGATAAAGTCCTCGGAAAAGCAGAAACACCTTTAATCCAGACCCTTCTCCAGAGAGTAAGAAAAATAAAGGAAGAAGGGGTGGAAAATGTAATAGCAGTAAAATTCGATAGGGAATTCTCAGAATTAAGCCCAGAAGATTTTATAAATTTTCTCATTGAAAAATTGAAAATGAAAGGGATTCTTGTAGGAGAGAACTTCAGGTTCGGAAAGGGAATGAAAGGAAACACAGAGTTTCTAAAAGAAATTGCTGAAAAAAAAGGATTTAATGTTTTTATAATAAAAATTTTTGAGCTCAATGGCAAAAGGCTTTCCAGTTCTCTAATTAGAAATATTCTGCTGGAGGGAAGAGTTGAAGAAGCAATCCCCCTTCTTGGAAGACCCTACTCAATTTGCGGGAAGGTCATAAAGGGGCTCGGGCTTGGAAAGACTCTGGGAATACCAACAGCTAACATCCAGACAGAAAATGAGATTCTTCCCGAAGGTGTTTTTATAACAAAGGCTCACCTTAAAGGGAAAACCTTTCCATCAGTTACAAATGTTGGAAGAGCACCAACACTTAAAGGCAAAGAAAAAACCGTTGAAACCCACATCATAGGTCTTGAGGAAGAAATTCTAAATGAAGAGATTGAACTCTTCTTTTTAAAAAAGATCAGGGATGAAATAGAATTTAAAAGCAAAGAGGAGCTCAAAAAAAGAATAGTCAAAGACATCGAAATCGCAAAAAATTACTTTTCTTCAATTGATCAGGCTTAAAAAATTTACTCCCTTCTCATCTTTACATACTTACTCCTATCACATCAAATACTGAGAAAAAGTCAGGGATTTTGAAGACAAGAGCTAAACTTTAAAAGCCTTTTTCTTCAATATACTTTCTTCCTTTTTCTGTAATCTCCCATATTCCGCGAGGTGAATCTGACTTAAGCAACCCCACATTGACCATTGTATATTTTGCCCATTGAGCTGTATTCTGCCATCTCTTTGATGAAGGGTTAGATTTAAGAGGCTGCAAATCATAAGTGTTCAAAATGAATTTCATTTTTTCATATACCTTATCTAATACAACTTTCATTTCAGCTTTTCCACTAAGTTCAACAAGAGATTTTAGTATAGGAAGAATGAACTCATTTTCAGGGGTTCTTAAACCTCGTTTTAATCTACCTCGTTCCTTTCGCCTCACTCTTGATTTTTGAATTGTAGTTGAAAAGATGTTTTTCCATTCTTCCTGAAGTGTTTTTACCTTCTCTCTAAAATTTTTCAGTCGTTCTCCATTTTCAATAAGCTTTTTGGCTTTTCCGAAATCCTGTTTCTTAAAAGCAGTTTCGGCTTCCTGGCTAATGATATTAAAGACTTCCTCAATTTCTTCGAGAAGAATTTCAAATGCTTCATTTACTTCATTCTTTTTCATTACTTGCCTCCTTATGATTTACCCCCACTATTTTAATCTCATCCTCTATCAAACCATAAAGTTTATAAACCAACTGGTCAATCTGGTGTTCGTATTCTTTGACCTTTGCCTGCTTTTGCGGGTTTTCTAAATAATCTTCGGATTGGGTGAGGGAGAGGATTTGGTTGACAAGGTCCTCTATTTGTTTAACTATGTGCTGGTTTTGTGGAGTGATGGGAGGGATGGGTATTCTTTCTACATATTGTTTTATCCATCT
>JBBIMS010000028.1:0-11441 GCA_037444285.1 Candidatus Aminicenantota bacterium
TACACCATTGTCTTTTTCCCTTCGACTCTGTAAGGTTCTTTGAGGGTTGAAAGATCAAACCAACCATTTTTTTCTGCTTCCTTTCTTGCCTCCCTTCCACAATCAGAAATAAGCCCATCTACTAAAATAACATCAGCACCCATTGCCTTGCATTCAAGGATAAAAGGCTGGGGAACATCTTTCGGCATGAAAATGTGAGCCCTTATCCCTGCTTTAGCACAGTAAGCGGCTGTGGCTCCACCTGCATTTCCCGCTGAAGGAATGACAACTTCCTTAATACCCAGCTCCTTAGCCTTTGAAATAGCTGCCGAAAGTCCTCTTGCTTTGAAAGAACCTGTTGGATTAAGACTCTCATCTTTAATGTAGAGATAAGGAAGTCCAAGAGCTTTCCCCAGATTCCTGGCGTGGATTAAGGGAGTGTTCCCCTCTCCAAGGCTCATTATGTTTTCATCTCTGAGAACAGGGAGTAATTTTTTGTATCTCCACATGGAAGGAGTTTGCTCAAATACTTGGGAAGGCTCAAGTTTCTTTAAACTTTCAAGATTATATCTTGCAACAAGAGGCTTTGAGCACTTGATGCATAAATTTTGAATCTTTTTAAATTCATAAATCTTACCACAAAAAGAGCATTCAAGATGGGTAATGAAAGTCATTCTCAATCTCCTTCAAATTAGAATTCAAAAATATAGTTAATAACCTAACACACTCTCTCCTTCATTTCAATTTAAATAAAATAGCAGACTATAAGCTTCCCTTAGACAAATGCTCTTAGATGATGTATTATTCTATTATTAATGCGAAAGTTAATCTTTTTCAATTTTACACAAACCACAAGATTTCTTCTCGGAGCAGCTTTTCTAATGGCAACATCTGCAATTGGTCCTGGTTTCCTCACTCAAACAGCTGTTTTTACTGAAAAATTCAAAAGAGACTTCGCCTTTATAATAATCGCTTCCATTGTAATAGATATTGGAATTCAGTTGAATCTCTGGAGAATAATATGTGTTTCTGGCAAAAGAGCTCAGGAGCTTGCAGATACCCTCCTCAAGGGGCTTGGAATTTTCCTCACAACTCTGATTTTTCTTGGAGGGTTAATCTTCAACATTGGCAATTTCGCTGGTTGCGGGCTGGGAATAAACGCCCTTTTCCGAATGAATGTTAATTTAGGAGTGGGAATATCAATGTTAATTGCAGTAATTCTATTTTTGTCCAAACAATATGGAAAGAGAATGGATGTGTTCGCAACAGTGCTTGGCACAATTATGATTCTTTTAACTGTCTATGTTATTTTAAAATCCCCTCCTCCCTTCCCAGATGTTTTAAAGGGAGCAATTTCTCCTTCTCAAGTTTCTTTCCTCGCCCTTGTAACCTTAGTCGGAGGGACTGTGGGAGGATACATATCTTTTTCTGGAGCCCACAGACTTCTGGATGCAGGAGTAAAGGGAGTTAATAACATAAAAAAAATTTCAAGGGCATCAATAACAGGAATTTTGATAACAGGACTTATGAGAACAATCCTTTTCTTCGCCTTCTTTGGTGTTGTCTCAAAAGGTTTTTCTCTGGATTCCAGCAATCCTCCTGCTTCAGCATTTTTTCATGGAGCAGGAGAAATTGGATTCAGAATATTTGGATTTGTCCTCTGGTCAGCTGCTATAACATCCGTTGTGGGATGCTCCTACACCTCTATTTCCTTTCTTAGAGGAACATTTTTTAAAAAAGACCACCCAGTTTTAATTTTAATTTTTATATTAATTTCAGCTCTCTCATTTTTCCTAATTGGAAGACCTGTCCCACTTCTCATCCTTGCTGGAGCATTGAACGGACTGATCCCCCCTGTATCTCTTGGAATCATGTTGATTCTGAGTAAAAGGAAAGATATTTTCCAAGGTTACTCTCATCCCAAATGGATTTTTATTTTCGGAGTTCTCTCCTGGATCTTTCTTGTTATAGCTGGTTGGAAGGCACTGGAATCAATAGGCACAATTTTTAAGTAAAATCGAATTGAACCCATATTTTCATAGATATATAATTTTGCAAGGAGGTATTTATGAGAGTTTCAATTCTTAAAATTTTAATCACTATCTTTCTATTTCCACCACTCTCTTTTTCTGCCATTCCTGCGAAATTTACAAAACTTATAGAAAAAGGTGAGTTTACCCTTGCCCAGAAGTTAATGAGACTGGAACTTGCTGAAAACCCAAATCTGGAAGAAACTGAAAAGCTTGAAATTTCTTTTGAAATAGAGAGGCTCGAGAGGATAAAAGGAGAATTTTCAAAGAAAAAAGAGGATGTTTTAAATTACATAAAGAATTATCTTCCAGATGTATGCGACTCAGATATTGAAAGATGGGAGAAGGAGAAAAAGCTTGAATTTATGATAATTGATGGAGAAAAAAGATATTTTGAAATGGCAGGTAAAAATCTATTTTTAATCGACAAAAATTTGAGAAAAATAAAAGAAGAAAAGGATAAGAAAGAAGGGATTCTTAAACCCTCTGCTTTCAGCAGATTGAAGGATGTAGAAGAAACAATAGAGTTAGCAAAGAGGGAGGGGAAGAATTTTGTAAAACCGGTCAGGATTCGAGTTAGTTATTCTGTTTTTTTAAAGGAGAATGTTGTTCCTGATGGAAAAATTGTGAGGTGCTGGCTACCCTTTCCAAGGGAAAAGAAGGGAAGACAGGAGAATATAAAACTAATTTCAACAGAACCGAAAAAATACATTCTCGCTGGAAACGAGGATTCCCATCACAGATCCATTTATTTTGAAAAAATCTCAAAAAAAGATAAAAAAACAGAGTTTTCTGTTGTTTTTGAATTTACATCTTATGCCTACTGGAGAAGAATAAATCCTGAGGAGGTCAAGCCTGTAAAAATAACAGATGGACTCAAACCATTTGTTGAAGAGAGACCTCCCCACATTGTCTTCACTGATGAGCTAAGGGCTCTTTCAAAGAAAATAGTAGGGGAGGAGAAAAACCCATATTTAATTGCAAGGAAAATATTTGAGTGGATAGATGAAAACATACCATGGGCTTCTGCTCGCGACTATTCCACAATACCCAACATAAGCTCTTACGCCTATGAAAACAGGCATGGAGATTGCGGAATTCAAACCCTTCTCTTCATAACCCTCTGTAGAATGAATGGAATTCCTGCAAGATGGGAATCTGGCTGGACAACAACCCCTGGAGGACTTGAGAATATGCATGACTGGGGAGAATTTTATATAGAACCCTACGGCTGGCTTCCTGTAGACCAGAGCTATGGTTTAATGAATTCACAAGATGAAGAAGTTAAATGGTTTTACCTTGGAGGCATAGACAGCTGGCGTTTAATTGTAAATGATGATTACTCAAGGGATATTTATCCTGCAAAAATTTATCCCCGTTCAGACACAGTGGATTTTCAGAGAAGAGAACTTGAGTGGGAAGGAGGGAACCTTTACTATGACAAATGGAACTACAAATACAAGGTTGAGATAGTAAAGTAAAAGTGCCATGAGGGAGAAAAGGATAGAGCTCAATGAGGGGTTCAGGAAAGCTCTTGAGTTAATGGAGAATACAGAAAAGAATGTTTTCATTACTGGAAGGGCAGGAACCGGCAAATCAACTCTCCTTGATTATTTCCGAAACAAAACCAAGAAAAGGGTTGTTGTCCTTGCTCCCACCGGAGTTTCTGCTTTGAATGTCAGAGGGCAGACAATCCACTCCTTTTTCAATTTTAAACCCGACATAACTCCGTCCAGAGTAAGAAAAATCAGGGCAAAGGATAGTGAAAACATTTACAAAAACATTGATACAATAATTATTGATGAGATTTCAATGGTAAGAGCTGACCTCCTCGACTGCGTGGATATATTTCTTCGTTTAAATGGTCCATCTTCAAGAAAACCCTTTGGCGGCATTCAGATGGTGTTCATAGGAGACCTTTACCAGCTTCCTCCAGTTGTAACCAGAATTGAAAAGGAGGCTTTTTCTTCCCTTTACAAAACTCCCTATTTTTACAGCGCAAAAGTCTTTGAATCCTTTGATATGGAGTTCATTGAACTGGAAAAGGTCTATCGCCAGCAGGATCCGATCTTTATTGAACTTTTGAATTCAATAAGGAATAAATCAGTAACAGATGAACAGATTGAACTCCTGAACAAAAGATATATCCCTGATTTCGAACCATCCCCTGATGATTTCTATGTCTACCTTGTAACAACCAATGAGCATGCAGAAAGAGTTAACAAAAAACAGCTTGATAAATTGAAGGGAAGAACTTACACATTTCAAGGTTACATCGAAGGTGAATTCAGTAAGGAATATCTTCCAACTTTTGTTGAGTTGAAACTTAAAAAAGGGGCTCAGATAATGCTGGTGAATAACGACCTTAAGGGAAGATGGGTAAATGGTAGTATAGGAAGGGTTATAGATATAATTCCCACAAAGGAAGAACCATTGATTGTAGCTGAGCTTGCTGACGGCTCTGAGGTTGAGATTCTACCCTACACATGGGAAATATTCCATTTTTACTCAGAGAATGGTGAACTTAAATCTGAGGTCATTGGAACTTTCACCCAGTATCCAATAATTCTTGCCTGGGCAGTTACAATCCACAAGAGCCAGGGAAAAACTTTTGACAGAGTGGTGATTGACATAGGAAGAGGAGCTTTTGCCCATGGTCAGGTTTATGTTGCCCTGAGTAGATGCACAACCCTTGATGGAATAGTTCTAAAAAAGCCCATTACTAAAAAACATATATGGATGGACTGGAAGATTATAGATTTTCTAACAAAATACCAGTATAAGAAGGCTGAGGAAATCTTTCCCATTAATGAGAAAATAAATATTATTGAGAATGCGATAAAAAAAGGGAAAGCCCTTGAAATTGTTTATTTAAAGCCAAATGATGAGAAATCAAAAAGAATTATAATTCCTGAGTTTATTGGAGAAATGGAATATCAGGGAAGAAAGTATTTGGGCTTGAGGGCATTTTGTAAAAAGAGGAATGAGGAGAGAACTTTTAGAATTGATAGAATTTTAGAGATAAGGGAGATTTAGAGCCAATTTTTTTAGAATATCTCAAAAAATGATATAATTGGTCTTTGAATAGAACTGGAGGCAAGGATGAAACTCAAATCTCATTTTTTGTTTTTAATATTTACCATCCCTTTGGCTTTTTCCAATAGCTTTTCCCAGGGAAAGTGGGAGTTCAACCTTCACTATGGAAGCTGGAATGTAAATTTTGCTAAGAGTGCGGTCGAATCTGCTATTGAAGATAGTGTGGATAGTGAAATAAGAGATAGTGTTCTTGAAGATCACCCAGATCTAACAGAGCTCAATTACAATAGAGAGTTCAACTTTGGCTCATCAGGTTTTAACGGTGGATTTGAAATCAGGTATTATCCTGGTGGAGAGGATGGCTCTTTCAGTATCGGATTCTCCATTGAGAAAACAAAGATGAAGCTTTCCCTCGATGGAACAGTAAATATGGATTTCACTGATGGCTCCTATGTGGATTATATAACAAATGGAGAATTTCTGATGGAACCACTTTCATACAATTTAAGCTTTCGATGGGATATAAAACCATCGTGGGTTGTTCATCCCTATATTGGATTTGGTTTTGGAATTGCTCCATTAAAAGGAAATTTCTCCTTCAACACAGATGGAACATTTTTCGATGCAAAAACCGGAAAGATAGAGAGGGAGAGTAATTCAGAGAAAAAGAATCTTGAGGATTTAGAGGAACTCCCCATCAAGATAATTCCCATCCTTCAATTTAATTTTGGTATTAAAGGAAAAATAACACAGAATATTCATTTCCATATTGATGCTGGAATGTGGAATGGTCTCCTCATAAGGGGAGGGATTTCTCTAAGAATTTAATAAAGTCAGAAAATTTTCAAAGGGGAACATTAATTTTATAAATTATATCCCTTATAATGTCCTCAACTTCCTCTCTTCTTCCATCACTGATTTTCCCCTTTGGAACTATTCTGTGGACAAGGATGGGGATTGCAAGGGTTTTTATGTCATCAGGAATAACATAATCTCTTCCATTTACAAAGGCATAGGCCTGACAAGCTCTTGTGAAAAGAATTGATGCACGGGGAGAAGCACCTATCTTTATAAGCTCTGAACCCCTTGTTCTTTTTATAATTTCTACAATGTATTCCATAAGTTCATTGGAAATTTTTACTCCTTTAACTCTTTTCTGAATCTCAATAACATCCTCAGGGCTTATAACAGCTGAAATATGGTCAAGGGGTCTTGAGAATTTATGGGAAAGGATAATATCCTTTTCCTTATCAGGAGGAGGATAACCCATTTTAATCCTCATCATAAATCTGTCGAGCTGAGATTCAGGAAGAGGGTATGTTCCATATATTTCAAGAGGATTCTGGGTCGCAATAACCATGAAAGGTTTTGGAAGGGGGTATGTTTTGTTATCAACAGTAACCTGATTCTCATTCATTGATTCAAGTAAAGCACTCTGGGTTTTGGGTGTTGTCCTGTTTATCTCATCCGCAAGAACAATATTTGCAAAGATAGGTCCTGGCTTGAATTCAAAAGCTTCACTTTTCTGACTGTAAATTGTCACTCCTATTATGTCTGAGGGTAGAAGATCTGATGTAAACTGGATCCTCTTAAAAATCCCGCCAATTGATTTTGCAATGCCAAGAGCCAGAGTTGTCTTCCCTGTCCCAGGAACATCCTCGATCAAAAGATGCCCCCCAGCGAATAAAGATGAAAGAGCTAACTTTATTACATCCTTTTTCCCTATTATAACCTTCTCAAGATTTTCAACCACCCTGAAAATCTTTGAGAAGTATTCCTCTATTGTCTGTTCCATTATTTAATTATACAATACTATATTTGAATAATGAAACAAATTAAAACCATCTTTTCCTTTCTTTCATTCTTCCCTTCAATATTTTTCCTCTTCTTAGCTTTTGGAAAAGAGGAGAGCATAAAAAAATTTTTAAACCCCGGAAATATTAAAGAGCACAATACATTTCTTATTCTCGGTCTGGCTTATTTATTTTGCTGGCTCTTTTTTGTTTGGAGGAAAAGGAAAGAAGCTGATTTATACGATATATTTTTCATCTCCCTATTTTTATATTCCATTCTTTCTATTCCGAGACTTTTAAATCTGACCTACTATGCAGAGCATTTCGTCTATCTTGCCAACTCCCTCCTTAATCTAAGATTCGATATTTTCCCGAATGGTTATATGGATGATCCCGTCATCCATAATGGCAAAATTTATGTTGCATTTCCACCATTTCCTGCCTTTCTAATGATTCCTTTAAGTCTAATATTCCGGAAAAATTTCCACGATTTCATTTTCCAAATCTTTTTTGGGAGTCTGAATGTTGCCCTTTTCTATAAGCTATCTGAAAAATATCTTGGAGTTATAAAGGTTTCTGCCTCTAAATTTTATAAAATTTTGATCCCCATGATTTTCGGAGCTGGAACTGTTCATCTCAGCATTCTCCACTTTGAAGGTGTATGGTATGTTGCCCACACTGTTTCTGTGACTTTCCTTCTCCTTGCAATAATTGAAAGCCTTGGAAGAAAAAAACTGTTCTTAGTAGGTATCTTATGGTCCTTTTCAATAATGACAAGATTTCACCTTATACTTGCTTTTCCATATTTTATTTTGAGAGCTCTTGAAACTGAATTTCCTCTCTTCAGTAGAAAAAATTTAAGAAATATTGCCACTCTACTCACTCCTGTGATTCTTGCCCTGATTCTAATGGGAGTTTACAATTATGTCAGATTTGGAGATTTCAAAGATTTCGGTTACTTAAAGATGAGGCTAAATGAGCCATACTCTGAATATATAAAATCAGGACAATTCAATATTAAATTTCTGCCCAAGAATCTCTACTACATGCTTTTAGCACCACCTAAATTCCAGAAAGAATTTCCCTTTTTCAGGCCTGACCCATGGGGAATGGGAATAATTTTTTGCTCACCAATATTTCTCATCCTTTACCGCTCCTTTTCTAAAAGAAAGATCCCCATCCTTTCTTGGATAAGCATTTTTCTTATTTTGGTTCCTATCCTTCTTTATTACACCACCGGTGGAGCCCAGTATGGTTACAGATTTCTGATGGATTTCCTTCCTTTTCTTGTAATTTTATTTGTGGAGTCTACCAAGGGGAAATTTAAAATTTATGAATATTTCCTTATCCTTGTCTCAATTCTCGTAAATTTAAGGGGGATCTTCTGGGAGTTCATTTTTTAAAACTTTTATAACATCAGTTAAAAGGATATTCTATGCTCTCAGCCTGGGGTGTAAAAAGCTCTGCTCCATCCTCTTTTATAACCATACAATCCTCAAGCCTTATTCCAAACTCTCCAATCATGTAAATACCGGGTTCATTGCTGAAAACCATTGACGGTTCAAGCTTCAGAGGATTATCCTTAACAAGATAGGGCCATTCATGTCCATCAAGACCAATCCCATGTCCAAGACGATGGGGGAAGTATTTGTAAATCGGACCAAATCCAACATTCTCTATCACTGTTCTTGCTGCTCTGTCTACATCTCCTGCTTTTATTCCAGGTCTTGCCTTTTTAAGAGCCTCTGTCTGAGCTCTTTTAACCACTTCCCAAACTTTCTTTTGCTTTTCTGTTGGCTTTCCGAAGACAATTGTTCTTGTTATATCTGAACGATAACCTTCAACTGATGTTCCTCCATCGACCAATATAGGAACCCCTTCCTCAAGGATTATATCCTTTACAGCTCCACCATGGGGATATGCACTATTTTCTCCAAGGAGGACAAGGGCTCCGCCAGAAAAACCATATTTATTAAATGTCTGAGAAATTTTTCTTCCAATATCCATTCCCCTCATTCCAGGATGCAAGTCTCTCAGGGCTTCCTTCAAAACATTCAATGTTATCTCATTGGAAATTCTCATAAGTTCAATTTCCGCGCTTGATTTTATTGCTCTACACCAGTTTATTATATGATCCGCAGAGACTATTTTTGTGACAGGAGATTCCTTTGATATACCATTGACTTCAAAGAATCTAACTGTTGCTTCAATCCCAAGATTGGATGTTACAATCCCCTTTTCCTTTAAGAATTGGTAAACCAGCTTGAAGGGATTCTCATCCTCTTCCCATGTCCTTATTTCATAATTCTTTTTCAACTGATTTTCCAATCTTCCCCTTTCAAAGGAAGGGCATATAAAGATTGGCTCTCCTTCAAGGGGTAGTAGAAAGCCAAAAAATCTTTCTGAAAGCCCCCAGCTTACATTGGTGAAATACCTTAAAGAAGTTCCCGGAGGAATCAGGATACATGAAATCTTGTTCTTTGCCATTAGCTCCTTAGCTTTTTGTATTCTTCCTTCTCTTTCTTCGTCAGAGATTGGAACAATATTTCCTTTGTAGAGTTCATGAATCTCTTCCTGTTTCCTTGCCAAAATATCCTTTGGTGCTAAAAATGAAAGAGAGACTGTCAAACCTCCCATAAGAAATTCTCTTCTCCTCATAGATAATCCTCCTTATGTTCAATCTTTCTCATAACAACCCTAACAAATGGAATTTTGAATTTTTTCAGAGGAAAAGTCAAGCATCAAAATTTGAACCTAAGGGATGTTGTCAAAGAGTAATAGGATCGTGGAAATTCAATTGGAGGGAGTTTCACAATATCTTTTATCAATTCAAGTTGATTAGAATCTAAGCTACCAATTGTCTCCCCTTTGTTTACTTGCTCCAAAAGTTCAATTGAGGCAAATCTTAGAGGAAAATAAAAATATCTGACTCCAAAGGATAAATTAACATGCCTCAACAAGGGAAAGTTCACTGCCCCACCTCCTTTAAGTCCCCAATCCTTTATCAGCCCTGAGGAAAATGAGATTTTGTAAGTTTCACTGAAAAGGACAGAATGCCCTCCCAACCAGAACTTTGTATACCCTAAGCTTCCTAAATTCAATTTAGAAATCTCGTAAGAGAATCCTGCTAAAAGCTCCCCACCAACTCCCTTTCCCATTTTAAATCTGTAGATTAAGTCAAAACTTGTATTAAATCTTTTAATATCTCCATGAGGAGGCTCCCAATCGAGAATTGCATCATAAGAAAATAATCGAGGAGTATAAAATGGGGGTTGCATGGAAACATATTGAAGAGAGATTTTATATTTTGAGCTTTCCCCTTCAATGGATGTTCTAAAATAATTCGCCTCAAATCTCAATCCAATATTTTCTTCTGGGAAGAAATTAACTCCTACGCCAAAGCCATTTTTACTTTTTGCCCTGTAAAGGAGAGTCAAATCAGAAGAAGAGAGATAAGCTCCTGGCGAAAATGGAGGAGAGTAAATGTAAAAATAGGTTCCTTTGAAGAGGGGAAAATTCATGTATCCTAAAAACTCTACCTCAATTCTGTTTTGCTCACTTCTTAAAAAATCTTCCCATATAAACAGAAAAAGAACTAAAAATATTAGCTTTCCAGATTTTCTTTTTAAAACCATTTTTCCTCCACTACAAACTCGATAGTTTTGAGGTATTTTTCGATAACTTTTTCCCATGTATAGTATTCTCTCACAAATTTCTTACCATTCTCTCCCAATCTTTTTGATAGTTCTTCATTTTTTATTATAAGATTAACGATTTCGGCAAACTCTTCCCTGTTTGCATAATAAAGCCCTCCGTTACTTCTTTCGCACATCCCCTTCACAACATGGGAAAACTCTGTTGTTATCACAGGCTTTCCCATAGCCCATCCTTCGAGGGCTATCATGGATAGGCTTTCAAAACGAGATGGAACTACAATAGCACTACACCCTGCTATTGCATCAAACTTCTCCCTTTCCTCTACAAAACCGCCGTAGAGAATACCTTTCTCTTCAGGTATCTTCATTTCAGCTTTCCCGAAAAATACAAGGGTTACATTCTCTTTGTATTTTTCCCTGTAATACTTGAAGAAATCTATAAGTTCTTCGCATCCCTTTGAACTCACAATCCTTCCCATAAAGAGTATATATTTCCCATCAATACCGAATTTTTCCTTGAATCTCGAGGGATTCAAATTGTTGGGAATTTCAACACCCACTCCAGCAATCTCACTTGGTATGTATTGATTTCCAAAAAGTTTATTGATGAAAGACCTTTCTTCTTCAGTGTTGTAAAGGATTGCTCTCGGTGAATGGAAAAGGGGCTTAAAGATGTTGAAATATATCGGAGGCTCATCGTGGGCAGTTGGAACGAGAATTGCCTTATCCGGAACAAGTCTTAATCCAAAAAGGGTTGGATAGTAAAGATAGGTAAAGAATATAAACACATCCCTTTTATTTCTAATGTTAGAGAGCTCTTCTAAAATTTTCGGGACAACCGGTCCCTGGGCATGGATCCAATCAATCTCATCCTTTAAGGAGATTACTTTCCCAAAAAGTCTTTCTGAAAGCTGGTTGAAATCTTCTCTCCTTCCTCCTGCAACAGG
>JBBIMS010000029.1:0-11347 GCA_037444285.1 Candidatus Aminicenantota bacterium
TAAAGGAAACCCTTTTACCCACCCTACCCCCTTGAAAGGATGAAAAACTTATCTTCCCTTACTGGAGTTGAAATTTTTATGAAAAGAGAAGATCTTATAGGTTGTGGATTTGGAGGGAACAAAATCAGGAAAATGGAGTATTTGATTGTGGATATAATGCACAAAAGGGCTGATGCAGTTTTGACATGGGGAGGGGTTCAATCCAACTGGTGTAGAGCAGTGAGTTCCATTTGTAGAATTTTTGGAATAGAACCCCATATAATTCTATTTAAAAGAAAGAACCTACCTGAAGACTTTGGAGGGAATGTTTTCCTTCAGAATTTCTCAGGAGCAAAAATTAAAATTGTTGAGGGTGAAGGGAAGAAATTAATAAAATTGGAAGATATTCGGGAAATAGTTTCAGAGAGCCTTCAATTCCTTGAAAGAATGGGGAAGAAAACATATCTTGCTCCCATTGGTGCCTCAATTCCCGAAGGTTCTATGGAGGTCTCCTGGGGTGGAATTGCATATCTTGATTGCTTCTATGAAATAATGGCTCAATGCATGCATTTGGGAATTGAGCCTGATTGGATTGTGCACGCAACAGGTTCAGGTAGCACCCAAGCTGGTTTAGTCGCAGGTTCAAAATTAAAGAGTTCAAGGGCAAAAATTCTGGGAATAAGTGTTTCAGAAAAAAAAGAGGATTTTGAGGAGATTGTTAGGAGGATAATTGAAAATATTGAGAACTACATTCAGGTTGGGCTTGATCTCAGAGATGAAGATATAAAAATTATAGATGATTACATAGGAGAAGGTTATGGAATAGTGAACAAGGAACTGGTGGACTCTCTTAAAATTGTTGCAGAGCGAGATGGGGTATTTCTTGATCCTGTTTACACTGGCAAAGCAATGGAAGGGTTGTTAGATCTTATAGAGAAAGGTTTTATAAAAAGCGGTGAGAAGATTGTTTTCATCCATACAGGAGGTCTCCCAGCCCTTTTTTCCTACAGGGAGAAAATGGAAAAATTCCTTTGAACCCTGCAAAGGTTAAATATTGACATATTTTATCTTTCTTAATAGAATAATTAATGAATCTTTTTTCCTTTGAGGCGAGGAAAATTTTTGAAAGGAGGTGAAAAGAATTGGCTTATGTAGTTGTTCAAGATGGCGAGAGTTTTGAAAGTGCATTGAAAAGATTCAAGAGGAAAGTTCAGCAGGAAGCAATCATCAAGGAGATTAAAAAACACAGTGTTTATCTGAAGCCTGGTGAGAGGAAGAGGATGAAGGAGGCAATGGCTCTCAAAAGGATGAGAAGGAGAATGAAGAGAGAGCAAATGGAGCTTTGATAGTTAGGAGAATCATAAGATATTGGAAGAAAAAAGAAAACCTGATTGGCTAAGAATAAATAGAAGAGAGAAGGAAGATTTTATAGAAATAAGGAGGATTTTAAAAGAAAACAATATAAATACAGTTTGTGAAGAGGCAAGATGTCCCAATATATTTGAGTGCTGGAATTCCAAAAGTGCTACTTTTTTGATTCTCGGAGATGTTTGCACAAGGGGGTGTGGATTTTGCTCAGTGAAAAAAGGTATTCCATCTCCTCCCTCTACCCGAGAACCCGAAAGGGTTGCCAATGCAGTTTCAGCCCTTGGGTTAAATTATGCTGTTATAACATCTGTTACAAGGGATGACCTTGAGGATTGTGGAGCTTCCATATTTGCAGAAACAGTTAGGAGAATAAAAGAAATCTCCCCTAAAACAAAAGTCGAGGTTTTAATTCCGGATTTTAAGGGAAGAAAGGATTTTTTTATCATTCTTGCCAGCTCAAAACCTGATGTGGTATCCCACAATATTGAGGTTCCGAGAAGCCTTTATAGAAAAATTGGGAGGAAGGAAAGTCAGTATTATATTTCCCTGAATCTTTTGAGCTGGTTTTCAAACATGGGATTTTTGACAAAATCAGGTATTATGGTTGGTCTTGGAGAGAAACCTGAGGATATTTTTGAGACCTTTTATGACATTTCCAGCACAGGGTGCGAAATTCTCACAATAGGGCAGTATTTGAAACCTTCTAAAGATCTTCTTCCCGTTGAAAGGTTCTATCGTCCAGAGGAGTTTGAAGAACTCAGGAAAATTGCATTGAAATTTGGCTTTAAAAATGTTCATTCGGGTCCTCTTGTGAGATCTTCCTATAAAGCAGAGGTTTTAGTTTGAGATATTTGATTTTCAGTGATGTCCATTCAAACCTTGAAGCCTTCAAAGCTGTCATGGAGTTCATAAAAAATAGGAAATTCGAGCAATTTATATTTCTTGGAGATATTGTTGGATACGGAGCTAATCCCAATGAAGTGATAGAGGAAATAAAGAAAATATCTCCTCTACACATTGTTAGAGGGAATCATGACAAAGCTGTTGCAGGTCTTACAAATCTTGATTATTTCAATCCCGTTGCAGCCTTGGCAGTTATGTGGACTTCAAAAAATTTAAAAACTGAAAACCTTGAATTTCTTAAGGGACTGAACAGGGGTCCTTTAAAAGTTAATGAAGAAATAACCATATGTCATGGCTCTCCATGGGATGAAGACTACTACATGTTTAACAAATTTGATGCCCTTGAGGCTTTCTCCTTTTTCGATACAAAATTGTGCTTTTTTGGGCATACTCATTTTCCTGCTATTCACATTCTTGAAAATGGGGATGTTAAAACTATATACCCTGCCAAATTTCCTTTTAGAGCCAAGTTAGAGGAGGGATGTCGATATCTCATAAACCCTGGTTCAATAGGACAGCCCAGAGATGGAAACCCTCTCTCTTCATTTCTTATCTATGATTCCAAGAAGAAAAGCATAACAATTTATAGAATTTCTTACGATATCTCAACAGCTCAATCCAAGATTCTGGAAGCAGGTCTTCCACAAATGCTTGCAAGCAGATTGAGCTCTGGCATATGAAGAGATTTGTCCCTTCATATTTATCCCTTTGGGAGAAAGGGGAGCTAAGGGAAAGGGTCGAAAAGGCATGGAGAATTCTTGAGAATTGCACCCTTTGCCCGAGAAATTGTAAGAAAAACAGACTGAAAGGGGAAAAAGGAACCTGTAAAGTAGGTTCTTTACCGTTTGTTTCAAGTTTTCACCCTCATTTTGGAGAGGAATCACCCCTTGTAGGAAAATACGGCTCAGGAACAATATTTTTAACCTCATGCAACCTTCTGTGTATTTATTGCCAGAACTATACAATTTCCCATCTTATGGAAGGAGAGGAGTGTTCCTTTGAAGAGCTTGCAAGAATGATGATTTCTCTCCAAAAAAGGGGTTGCCACAACATCAACTTTGTGACTCCAACTCACCAGGTTCCCCAGATTCTTCGAAGCCTTGAAATTGCAATTGAAATGGGGTTGGAAATCCCACTTGTTTACAACTCCAGTGGATACGATTCAGTAGAAACCCTTCAACTCCTTGAAGGAATCTTCGATATTTATATGCCTGATATAAAATATATGGACCCTGAACCAGCAAAAAAATATTCCTCTGCAGAGGATTATCCTGAGGTCGTAAAGAAAGCTGTAAAGGAGATGTATAGACAGGTTGGAGATTTAGTGATTAATGAGGATGGAATTGCAGTTAGGGGTCTACTTGTCAGGCATCTTGTTCTACCTAACGGGCTTGCAGGCACAAGGGAAGCGATGAAATTTATTTCTGAGGAAATTTCGAAAAATACTTATGTCAACATTATGGATCAGTATTATCCTTGCTACAAAGCCTTCGACCATATATCTATTTCAAGAAGGATAAATTATAAAGAATTCGAAGAGGCCATAAACTTTGCAAAGGAGGTAGGACTTAAAAGACTCGACAAAAGAGAGCCTAGGAAAATTATAATATGGTGAAATTATTTTAAAAATCTTTATTTTTCTGATATAATAATTAACTAAATCGGTATGTGATGAAGGAAGAAGAAAAGGAACAAAAGCAAAACAACGGTTTTAATAATTATACAGCTGATTCAATAAGGGTTCTCAAAGGACTCGAAGGAGTCCGCATGAGACCCGCAATGTATATCGGCTCTACTGGGACTTCCGGACTTCATCACCTTGTTTATGAGCTTGTCGACAACAGTATTGATGAAGCCCTTGCAGGATACTGCACCCAGATTCAGGTTATCCTCCATCCCGACAACTCTGTAACTGTTATAGATAATGGGAGAGGAATTCCTGTTGATATAATTGAGGAAGAGAACAAACCTGCTGCAGAAATAGTTCTAACAACCCTCCACTCGGGAGGGAAATTTGATAAAAAGAGTTACAAGGTCTCTGGTGGTCTTCACGGAGTTGGGGTTTCTGTTGTGAATGCCCTCTCGAGAAGGCTTGAACTGGAAGTTTGGAGGGATGGGGGTGTTTGGGTTCAAAGTTATGAGAGGGGTGAGCCTGTAACTCCCCTCAGGAAAATAGGTAAGACGACAAAGACAGGAACAAAGATCACCTTCTGGCCTGATCCTGAAATATTTGAAGAGATTGAATTTAATCATGAAAACCTTTCCCAGAGATTGAGGGAACTTTCTTTTCTCAATGGAGGAGTAAGAATAATCCTTGAAGACCAGAGAACAGGGAAGAAATGGGAATTTCATCATGAGGGTGGAATTGTTTCCTTTGTTGAATATCTTGTCAGAAATAAGCCTGTTGTCCATGAGAAGCCAATATATATCTTTGGTGAGAAAGACGATATTCAAGTGGAGATTGCCCTTCAATATACAACTGGTTATACAGAGACTATTTACACATTTGTTAACAGCATAAATACTACTGAAGGTGGAACTCATCTAATAGGTTTTAAATCAGGGCTTACAAGAGCCATAAACAGTTATGCTACTTCCAATAACCTTCTAAAGGATATTAAGAGCCTTGAAGGTGAAGATGTAAGGGAAGGACTCTGTGCAGTAATAAGTTTAAAAATGATGGATCCCCAGTTTGAGGGACAGACAAAGACAAAGCTTGGAAATTCTGAAGTAAAGGGGATTGTTGAGACCCTGGTGAATTCCAAGGTGACAGAATTCCTTGAGGAGAATCCGTCCATTGCAAAGAAAATATTTGCAAAAATAATTGAGGCAGCAAGGGCAAGGGAGGCTGCAAGGAAGGCTAAGGAGTTATCAAGGAAAAAGAGTGGTTTGGAGGTTTCCTCCTTACCTGGAAAACTTGCAGATTGTCAGGAGAAGGATCCAAAAAAGGCAGAGATATTTATTGTTGAGGGAGAGTCAGCAGGAGGTTCTGCAAAACAGGGAAGGGACAGGAGTTTTCAGGCAATCCTTCCAATAAAGGGGAAAATATTGAATGTTGAGAAGGCAAGATGGGACAAAATCCTTGCCAATGACGAGATCAGGCTAATAATACAAGCCCTCGGGACCGGCATCGGTCCTGAAGATTTCAAGATAGAAAATCTTAGATATCACAAGGTTATAATAATGACAGATGCTGATGTGGATGGCTCCCACATAAGAACCCTTCTGATGACTTTCTTTTACAGGCAGATGAAAGAGCTTATAGAAAGAGGGCATCTCTATATTGCATTGCCCCCCCTTTACAAGGTGAAGTCAAAGAATGAGGAGATTTACCTTAACAATGAAAAGGAAATGGAGGAGTATCTTATAAACAAAGCAGGGAAGGAGTGCAAAATAAAGCTTGGGAATGGAAAGATTATAGAGGGTAATGAGCTAAAATCCATTTTGAGAGCCCTGCTTCAAAAGAGGAACTATATTCAGATTCTTGAAAGAAGAGGATTCAACTATCAATTACTTCTTGAGCTTATGAGACTTGAAGAGAAAGATTTTTCGAACCTTGAAAAGATTAATCATTTAATGAAAAGGCTTGAAGAAAAAGGATATAAAGGCGAAGTAAAAGAGGATGAGGAGCATGGAATTTACGAAATAGAAATTTCATATATAATGAATGGTTCTGCAAAGAAAGTAAAGGTTGATTGGGACTTTATTGTTTCCCCTGAACTCCAGAATCTAAAGGAACTTGAGAGTCAACTCTCCCTTCTCAAAAATCCTCCTTACTATTTATTAATGGATAAGGAAAATCTTCCTTTGAATTCAGATGTTGAACTCATGGAGGCGGTTCTTGAAAAAACAAAAAAGGGTCTGACAATTCAGCGTTATAAAGGTCTTGGAGAGATGAATCCTCAGCAACTTTGGGAGACCACAATGAATCCAGAAACAAGGGTTCTCAAAAAAGTTACAATTCAGGATGCTTATGAGGCTGACCAGATCTTCTCCCTTCTAATGGGTGATGAGGTGGAACCAAGAAGGGAATTTATTGAAAAGAATGCTCTCGAGGCAAAGAATTTGGATATATAATGGTGCAAATGGGAAAGAAATGCAAAACTGGCAAGAGGAGAGATAAAAACCAAAATTTAAAGGGTTGAAAGGGAAGAATGGAAGAAAGGACTGAAAGATTTGTTCCTGTAAGCCTTGAAGATGAAATGCAAAGGTCTTACCTTGATTACGCCATGAGCGTAATCATTGGTAGGGCTTTACCAGATGCCTTTGATGGTCTAAAACCTGTCCATAGAAGAATCCTTTGGGCAATGTGGGAATCCAACACCACATGGGATAAACCCCACAAAAAGTCAGCGAGAATTGTTGGTGATGTCATAGGTAAGTATCATCCCCATGGAGATGCAGCTGTCTACGATGCCCTTGTAAGAATGGCTCAGGACTTCACAATGAGATATCCATTGATCGATGGTCAGGGAAATTTTGGATCAGTAGATGGAGACCCTCCGGCTGCAATGAGATATACAGAGGTCAGACTTGAGAAACTGTCAAAGGAACTTCTTGAAGAGCTTGAGAAGAACACAGTTCCATTTACCTCCAATTATGACAATACATTGAAGGAGCCTGTTTATCTTCCTGCGAGATTCCCAGGGCTTCTTGTCAATGGTTCAGCGGGTATTGCTGTTGGGATGGCTACAAATGTTCCACCCCACAACTTCAGTGAGGTTGGAGATGCTCTAATCTATATGATCGATAATCCTGAAGCTACAGTTGATGAATTGATGAATTTTATAAAGGGGCCTGATTTCCCGACAGGGGCATACATTATAGGGAAGGAGGGGATCAGAGAAGCTTATTCAACAGGGAAAGGTTTAATAACCATAAGAGCTAAAGCATTCATTGAAAAGACAAAATCCGGAAAGGAAAATATTGTAATTTCTGAGATTCCTTATCAGGTAAGCAAAGCAAAGATTATAGAAAAAATTGGGGAGTTGATGAGGGGTAAAGGGCTTGAAGGAGTTTCAGAGATAAGGGATGAATCAGACAGGGATGGTATAAGAGTGGTTCTTGAACTTAAAAAAGACTCATCTCCCCAGGCAATTTTAAATTATCTTTACAAGCACACAGCCCTCCAGACAACATTTGGAATTATTTTCCTTGCTGTAACTGACAATCAGCCAAAACTTTTCACCCTGAAAGAGCTTCTCCAGCACTTCCTTTTGAGAAGGAAAGAAATTGTAAGAAGGAGACTGACCTTTGATAAGGAGAAGGCAGAGGCAAGAGTTCACATTCTTCAGGGGCTTATAGTTTGCATAAATAATATTGAAAAAGTTGTGGAGATAATAAAGAAATCAAAAAACACAGAGGAAGCATCCCAATCCTTAATTAAAAATTTTCATCTGACAAAGATTCAGGCACAGGCAATCCTTGATATGCAATTGAGCAGACTCACAAATCTTGAAAGGGAGAAAATATTAAAGGAGGAGGAAGAGTTAAGGAAGGAGATAGAAAGATTAAAGACAATTCTTCAAGATGAAAGGCTCATAATGAATTTGATTAAAGAAGAGCTTTTAAAACTGAAGGAGATTTATGGAGATGAAAGAAGGACTGAAATCCTTGAACATGAAGATAAAGAGATAAGGCTTGAAGATACAATCCCTGAAGAAGATTATGTGATAATATATACATCCTCTGGATATGTTAAAAGAACTCCTTTATCAGCTTATAGGTATCAGGGAAGGGGTGGAAAAGGGAAGATAGGGATGAAGGTTAAGGAAGAGGATGAGGTTGCAGAAATATTTATTGCTTCTTCCCATTCATATCTGCTTCTTTTAACTGACAGGGGAAGACTTTACTGGCTAAAGGTTCTTGACATCCCTGATGTTGGAACAGCAGGAAGGGGTAAGCACATCTCAAATCTTATTAAACTCAGGGAAGATGAGAGTGTAAAATCTGTTGTTTCTGTTAGAAACCTTGATGCAGAGGATTCCTATCTTTTGATGATTACAAAGAAAGGATTTATAAAGAAAACCCACATTTCAGCCTTTAAAAGCCCACGTTCCACAGGGACAACGGCAATAGGGATGGATTCTGATGACTTCCTCCTTTCCTGCATTAAAACAGATGGGAAAATGGATATAATAGTTGGAACTGCCAATGGAATCGTTCTGAGATTTAACGAGAAGGATGTTAGGGATATGGGAAGGAGCGCAAGAGGTGTAAGAGCTATAAGATTGAAAGAGAGTGATGAGATAATTGGTATGGAATCAGTTTCTGAGGATCACAAGTATTTATTCACCGTAACAGAAAAAGGTTATGGAAAGAAGACCCTCGTAGAAGAGTATAGAATCCAGAGGAGAGGAGGAATGGGGATCATAAATCTAAAAGTGACCAACAAAACAGGGAAAGTTTGTGGCTTGACATCTATTTCTGATTATGATGATATAATTATTGCAACCAACAATGGAAAGGTTATTAAGATTAAAACAGAGACAATCAGGTCAATGGGGAGGTATGCACAGGGGGTCAGACTCATCTCCCTTGAAGAGGGGGATAGGGTTGCCTCTTTCACAGCAATCGGCAACCAATCATAAATTTTTTTCTGGAATAATAAAGCCTGAGATTAAATCCATTATTTGGATTTATAATTAAGGGTTATCACCCCTTTATCAAATTTTGATTTGAAAATGGAAAGGAGGCAGTATGGAAGTAAAAACAATTAAAGATCTTTTTTACCATTCAACCCATTCCTTCAACAAAGAAAGTCACATAATGCACAAAAAAGATGGGAAATACCATAGCATCTCCACAAAGGAGTTCTATGAAACAGTTAAGTATATTACTCTTGGTCTCCTCTCCCTTGGATTGAAGAATAATGATAAAGTTTCCCTTCTATCAGAGACAAGGTATGAGTGGACATTTTCTGACCTCGGCATAATCATTGCAGGGGGAGTGACAGTTCCAATTTATCCAACCCTTGTCCCGGAGCAAATCAAATTTATTGTAGAGAATTCTGATTCAACAATGGTAATATTTTCAGATCTAAATCAGTGGAAGAAACTTGAAATGATAAGGAGCTCCTTACCTGCTGTCAAGCACTACATAACATTTCTTGAGGAATCTCCATCAGAAGAGGTAATTACCCTTAAAAAACTGATAGAACTTGGAAAGAATTACGAGAAGGATTTTCCCGAAATCTTTGAAAAAAAACTGAAAGAGGGAAATGAGAATGATTTGATGACAATAATTTATACATCAGGAACAACAGGAGTGCCAAAGGGTGTTATGCTGAGTCACAGAAATCTTATAAGCAATGTCACAGCAGTAAAGGAAATCCTGGACATAAACGAAAGGGACACAACCCTCTCATTCCTTCCCTTAGCTCATGTCCTTGAGAGGATGGTTACCTATGCCTATCTCTATTTTGGAGCAACCGTTGCATATGCTGAGAGTGTTGATACTGTCGGTTAAAATCTTATGGAGGTAAAACCCACAATTGTTGTTAGTGTTCCAAGATTATTCGAGAAGATATATGCAAGGGTTATGGATAATGTCCTTTCAAGCCCTCCCTTAAGACAGAAAATCTTCAACTGGGCTGTAAAAGTTGGAAAGGAGTTCGGAGAAAAGATTCTCAAGAAAGAACCTATCCCCATCTCCTTAAAGATCAAAAGGAGTATTGCAGAAAGGCTTGTTTATTCAAAAATAAAGGAAAGAACAGGAGGAAGAGTAAGATTCTTTGTATCAGGAGGAGCTCCCCTTTCAAAGGAGATTGCTGAATTTTTCTTTGCCCTTGGAATAAAAATCCTCGAAGGTTATGGATTGACTGAGACATCCCCTGTTGTCTCTGTAAACACTGAGGAAAAGATTAAATTCGGTAGTGTTGGACCCCTTCTTCCAGGGGTTGAAGTTAAAATAGCTGAGGATGGTGAAATTCTTGTGAGGGGTCCAAATGTTATGATGGGATATTACAAGAATGAAGAGGAGACAAAGGAAGTGATAAAGGATGGCTGGTTCCACACAGGAGATATAGGAAAGATGGATGAGGATGGATTTCTTTACATTACAGATAGAAAGAAGGAGTTGATAGTCACTTCTGGAGGGAAAAATATTGCTCCCCAGCCAATTGAAAATATGATCAAAACTTCTCCCTATGTAAATCAGGTTGTTTGCATCGGGGATAAGAGGAAATTTATCTCAGCCTTGATTGTGCCAAACTGGGAGAAGCTTGAAGAGTTCGCAAAAAACTCAGGAATTAGCTATAAATCAAGGGAGGAGCTAACAAAGAATAAGGATATTCTTGATTTTATGTTGAAAGAAGTGGAGAAAGCAACACCAGGACTTGCTCCTTTTGAGCAGGTTAAAAAGATCGCATTGCTCCCAAATGAATTAACAATAGAAGCTGGAGAGATTACACCCACCCTCAAGGTGAAAAGGAGAGTGATAGACCAAAAATACAAAGATATAATTGATGAACTCTATAAAGAGTAAATTTTAAATAACCCCTGTAAAAGCAAGCTTTTCCAAAAGAGGGATCCCCTTCCTTCTTATTTTTCATGCTCCCCATTTTAGTTGATAAGGAAGTATCTTGCAAAAAATCCCCTCTACCCAATGGGGAGAGGGATGGGTGAGGGGACTCTAAGAGAAAGTTTTAAGAAAGAAGGAAATTCTAGATTAAAATTTATACAAGAAATTGACTTTTTGGAGTCTTTTTATAATTATAATATTGTGAAATCCGCGATTAAAGTTTAAAAAGATAGGGACGGATTCCTCAAGGAGGTGAATAAAAAATGTTAGAGATTTCTATAAGTGGGTGGTTAGGTGTTATTATTGCTATTGGGATAGTATTATTGGTGGGTTGGAGGTTCATAGCTCATTCAAAAGCAAAGAAGAAAGTGAAGGAAGGAATGCTATATGGAGGAGTAGAATACCTGATCAATGCCCTTAAAGATCCAAAAACTCAAGAAGAAGCAATAGAGGCTTTAGGGAAGACAAAAGACCCACGCGCTGTTGAAGCTCTTATTTCTTTCGTTAATTCGCCAGAAGTAAGAGAAGAAGATGCTTATCTGCTTACACTGGCATTAAATGCTTTAGGTCAAACACA
>JBBIMS010000030.1:0-11276 GCA_037444285.1 Candidatus Aminicenantota bacterium
TTTTAAAAGCTCTTCAAAAACCCATTTTTAAAAACATAATTTTAGCCGGAATGGCTTTGGGGATAGCTCAACTTTTGAAATTCTCTTTAATTCTTTTGCTACCCCTTTTTATATTTTTAGCTTTTGTCTGGTGGGTAGTAAAAATGGGAAAATTAAAAGGGATTTTGAAAATTTTAATGATATAAACTCTTATCCATTCCCCCTTTTCTCCCTTCTGAGGGATAAAGATTCCCTTCCATTCCTAACATCAAGGGGATGTCCTTTCCAGTGTTCCTACTGTGCTTCTCATCTAATTTCAGGGAAATTCAGGGAGAGAAGTCCTGATAATTGCATTGATGAACTAAAATTTATAAAAAACAATTTTGAGACAAAACACATTGCTTTTTACGATGATGCTCTTCTTCTCAATCCTGAAAAAAGGATTAAGCCTCTGCTAAGAAAAATTATTGAAAAATCTCTAAATTTTCATTTCCACACTCCAAATGGTCTCTACATAAATTCAATTGATGAAGAGCTTGCAATTCTAATGAAAAAAGCTAATTTCAAAACCATAAGGCTCAGCCTTGAAAGTTCAAAAGCTGATTTTTTGAAAAGGACAAAGTCTGAGCATAAATTAGGGGATTTGAAAAAGATTGTAGGATATTTTGAAAAGGCTGGTTATAAAAGCTCTGACCTTGAAGTTTACATCCTTGTCGGTCTCCCCTTTCAGGAAATGGAGGAAGTTGAGGAGAGCATAAAATATGCTGGAGATTGCGGTGTTAGAGTAAGGCTTGCATACTTCTCTCCCATCCCAGGAACCGAGGACTGGAAAAAAATGGTTGAAAACGGTTTTTTAAAGGAGGACTCAGACCCTCTTTTACAGAATAAAATTCTATTCCCCTTCCTGTGGTCAAAAATAACTCCTGAAAAACTTGAGCATTTAAAAAAAGTTCAAAGGGAGGTGAATTTTAGAGTGTCAGTTCAAGATTTTCCCCTCATTTATTCATAATTAATTTGAAAGACAAAATAATTTAAATTAAAATAATCTGTAAAAATATTTTCAGGAGATTGAAAGATGAAATATTTTTCAAAGCTTTTACTGCTGGTATTTTTTGGAAGCCTACTCTATTCCCAAGAGGGGTGGCTTGTGATTATTGGTGGAGGTAAAAGACCTGACTATGTTATGAAAGAAATTATCAAACTTGCAGGTGGAAGTGGCTCCCAGATCCTGATTGTTCCAGCTGCGAGTGAAGACCAGCTCGATAGTTCTCTCTACGCAAGACACCAATTTGAAAGTTGCGGAGCCGAAAATGTTCGCTATATTCTCTTGAAAAAAGAAGAGGTTGATAGTTCTGAAAACCTTTCAATTGTCAAAAAAAGTAAAGCTATATTTTTCACAGGTGGAGACCAAAATCGCCTAACTTCTTTTCTTCTTGGGACAAAATTTTTAGAGGAGATCAAAAAAATATACAGGGAAGGTGGCGTAATTTCAGGAACAAGTGCAGGTGCTGCTGTGATGAGTAAAATAATGATTACAGGCGATGAATTGTTAGTGAAGGAAGAAAAAAAAGACGAGGAGCAAGGCTTTAGGACCATTAAAAGGAACAACATAAAAATTGCTGAGGGGTTTGGATTTTTAGAAAATGTTATAATTGATCAGCATTTTATAAAGAGAAAGAGATTTAATCGTTTAATATCACTTGTTCTCGAAAACCCCCATTTACTTGGTGTTGGAATTGATGAAGAGACTGCAATTATTGTTGAAAAAGGCAAAAGGTTCAGGGTATTGGGAGAGGGAACTGTAATGATTTTTGATGCCAAGAAGTCAAGAGAAATTTCTGATGATAAAAATGGAAATATTTCCGTAAAGAACTTAATAGTCCACATATTAAAATCTGGTGATAGCTTTGACTTGCAAAGGGGGGAACCATTATGAAGAAATATTTTTCAATAAATACATATTTTCTCGTTTTCTCATTTATTGTTTTAATGGCAATTTTGACATGGGTGATACCAGGAGGTAGTTATCAGTATGAGGAAAAAAATGGAAGAAAGGTTGTTATTCCCAACTCTTTCCAGAGAGTTGAAAGAAATCCCCAGGGTGCTTTTGCCATTTTAATTGCTCCTATTAAAGGTTTCTCAGATTCAAATGTTTCTTTGATCATTGGTTTTGTCCTTATAATTGGAGGTGTATTCTCTGTTCTTCAAAAGACAGGCGCCATTGATGCTCTTATTAGATCACTGGCTTCTCAGGTCAGGAAGAAACCTCTCCTTGACCATTTTTTTATTCCTATTTTCATGTTAATTTTTTCTGCAGCAGGAGCAACCTTTGGAATGAGTGAAGAGGTTATTCCTTTTGTCCTTCTTTTTATACCCCTTGCTTTATCCCTTGGATACGATACAGTTGTGGGTGTTTCAATCCCATTTATTGGAGCAGGAGCTGGTTTTGCAAGTGCTTTTATGAATCCCTTCACAGTAGGAATTGCTCAACAGATATCTGATTTGCCCCTCTTCTCAGGTTTTACTTATCGACTTTTTTGTTGGCTTGTAGTAACAGCAGTTGCAACAGCCTTTGTAATGGGTTATGCAAAGAAAATTCGTAAAGAGCCTTCCTTAAGTATCACCTTTCTCTTGGATGAAGAAAGGAGAAAGTCTCTCCATCTTCAGAAATTGGAAGAGGGAGAAAAGCTTACTTTAAAGCATAAACTTGTTGGAATTGTCTTTTTAGCTGGAATATCCCTTATGATTTTTGGAGTTTTAAAATATGGGTGGTACATAGATAAAATAACCGCCGTATTTGTTGCAATTGGCATAGCAGGAGGTGTGGTAGGAAGGCTAAAAATTGATGAGTTCACCAGTTCATTTGTTGCTGGTGCAAAAGATTTGGTTGGAACTGCTCTAATAATTGTAATGGCAAGGGGTATTCTATATGTTGCTCAGGATGGAAGAATAATAGACACAATCCTTCATGGAGCCACCAGTATAATTAAAGGTTTCCATCCCTATATAACCGCTGTTCTGATGTTTATAACCCAATCTATAATAAACTTTTTCGTCCCATCAGGAAGTGCAAAAGCTGCTTTAACGATGCCTCTAATGGCTCCTCTTGCAGATCTTTCAGGATTGAGTAGACAAGTTGCTGTTCTTGCTTATCAGTTTGGAGATGGTTTCAGTAATATGATTGTTCCAACTTCTGCAGTTACTATGACAGTTCTCACAAGTGCTCAGATACCATTTGAGAAATGGATCAGTATTGTATGGAAACTTCAGATATGGTTTTTCATAACCGGATTGATTCTCCTTCTCCCACCAGTCCTTACTGGCTGGTAGTTCAGGATATAATTTGTTTTTTATAAACCATAAGCTTACCCTTTGCAATTACTGAATGGAGGTTGAATTTCTCATCTAAAAGTATTATATCCGCATCAAAATTTTCTTCCAATTTCCCCTTTTTAGAGAGCTTGAAGAAATTTGCAGAATTGGTTGAGACGAACTTTATTGCTTCCTTTGGTTCCAAACCTTCTTTCAATATAAGATCCTTAAACTCTGAGAAAAGTGAAAAGGGTTTAGCATAAAAAATTTTTCTGAGATCCCCTTTCTCATCAAAGTCAGGCAACGAGCCTCCAGCATCAGAAGATAATGTTATCCTCTCAGGAGGAACCCCGGATGAAAGGAATCCCTTAACAGCTGTGCTCGGTTTTACCTCAAATTCTCTAAAATATTCATAGGAAGAAGTTGTAATATCGATGTTTAGAATTTTACCAACCCTTTTACTCTCCTCAAATATCTCTGGATTTCTATTGCAGTGGGTAGCAAGAATATTAGAATATTTGTAATTGCTTTTAGTTATAATACTTTCCAATTTCTGGAACATTTCAGGTTCGTCTCCCATATGAAAAACTACTACTCCGCTCTTATTTGAGATCATTCCTGCAAGACGAGCCCTTGAAACAAGGCTGTAGAGTTCATCTTCGGATGGATTGTTGGAACGATGGTCTGAGATTGCAACCTCTCCTATACCAAGAACCTCTGGAATCAGAATTATATCATCGAAAACATCTCCAGTTATTGATGGAAGAGGAATCTGGTAGGAGCCTGTTAAAAGATAGCAAGAAAGCCCTGCTTGATTGAGCTGTCTGACCTTGTATAAGAGGTTCTTAACACTTCGTGTGAAACCATCAGCGCCAAGAGAACCTATTGCACAGGTAATACCGGAAAGAAGTAAATCTGAAATATCAATTTCAGTTGTTCGAGTTAGGGGACCGCCTTCTCCACCTGCTCCTGCAAGATGGATGTGGGGATCAATTAGACCAGGGAATGCCATCAATCCATCACAATCAATTGTTTCAACATTTTTAAGATTTATATCTTTATCAATCATGAGTATTTTTTCATCACCAACAAGAACTGATTGCTTCTCCTCTCCCATTATTGATAGATTTTTTAAAATTAACATCATTCCTCCTTCTTCAGTAAAGTTATAAAGAATCAAAATACTTATTAAAAAAATTGAATCTTAATCCGAAAATATAACCTCCCATTTATCCCTTTCCGCTCTTTTTTGTCATCCTACCTTCCTTCCTCATCAAGAGGAATCAATATCCCGTTTTTCAAAACAATCTCTATAGGGTTTGTGCCGAGTTCATAAAATATGTAAATGTAGTCAGGAATATTTAATATCAGTATATCTGCCCTTTTCCCCTTCTCTATTGAACCTCTCTCCTTTTCCTCTCCTATTCCATAGGCAGAATTTATTGTTGCAGCTGTTATTGCCTCTTCAGGAAGAAGCCCCATTTCAAATACTGAGAGTTGTAATGTGAAGAGCATTGAGTAGTTCATGGAACTGCCAGGGTTTAAATCAGTTCCAAGAGCCACAATTCCTCCTTTATCTATTATTTCCCTTGCAGGTGCATATTTTTTCGTCCTGAGGAAAAAGGGAACTGATGGCATAAGAATAGCACAGGTATTACTTCTCCCAAGAGCTTTTATCCCATTTTTACTTATCTCGAGAAGGTGGTCGCAAGATCTTGCTCCTTCTTCAACCGCCAATTCAGCTCCTCCAAGAGATGAAAATTCATCTGCATGGACTTTTATTCCAAAGCCAAGTTCCTTTGCTTTCCTTATAAGTCTCCTGCTCTCCTTTAAATCGAAAACCCCCTTTTCGCAGAAAATGTCAAAAAAGCGGGCGAGGTCCCTTTTCTTTATCTCAGGCAAGACCTCATTTTCTAAATAGGATATATATTCTTCCCTTCTTTCAGAATACTCAGATGGTATATCGTGAGCTAAGAATGTGGGGACCAGAGTAATAGGGCTTAAAGGAGAGAGTTCCTTTACAACTTCCAGTTGCTTTATCTCTGTTTCAAGGAAAAAACCATATCCACTCTTTGCCTCAGAGGTTGTTGTTCCCTGAGTTATCATTTTTTTTATTCTCTGAAAAGAAAGAGTTTTCAGTTCCTCCTTTGAAATCTCTGATGTCATTGAGACTGTTCTTTTTATTCCGCCCCCCTTCTTGACTATTTCCATGTAACTCAATCCTTCGAGCTTCATCCTGAACTCCTCAACCCTTTCTCCTGCAAAGGGTAGATGATTGTGGGAATCAACAAATCCTGGAATACAAATCTTTCCTTCACAATTTATCCATTTTGTATCAAAATCTATCTCAACCTCCTCTTTAAATTCTCTTTCGTTTCCCACAAAAGAAATTCTGCCGTCTTTTATGGCAATCCACCCCTTTTCAATTATTCCGAGTTCCCTCATTTCTTTTCCTCTTTTTGGAGTTTCGCCCCTGAGGGTCAAGACCTGATTGCAGTTGGAGATTACTAAATCAGCTTTAATTCTTTTCATTTCTTAATCTCGGAAATCTCTCTCTTTTCTTTCTCATAAAGGCTGGTTCGTAGAGATTTGAAGGAGTTGGCGTGAAATTCTGGGCTGGAACCTCGAAGGTTGAAATAATTGGAATTACCTGTTTCTGGGGTTGCTCCTCTATCATGTCAGAATTTATGATTTGTTCTTCCACAGCTTCATCAAATCCTGCAATAACTAAGAATATACTAATTTCATCAGGCAGATTATTTTCATCTATCAATCCATATTTGAATTTTGCTGAAAGGTCTGCCCCTGCCCTCACAGAAGCAATAATCTGGTCTAATTCCTGAATTGTCAGATTGTTGCATTTTATGTTTACAAGCCCTGCCTTGTATCCTGAAAGGTTCAGCCCTTTGTAAAGAGGATTGTTTAGAGCTGAATCAAGAGCCTGTAAAACCCTGTCTTCGCCTTTCCCAACACCTTCTCCAAAAACTCCTATTCCTCTACGCTTTAAAATTGTCCTCAGATCAGCAAGATCAACATTCACCCTTTTCTTCATCCTTATAATTTCTGTAATTCCCTTTACTGCCTTTATAAGAACAGAGTCGGCAAGTTTAAAAGCCTCATCTATTTTAAGAGCCTTTTCCGGATTAAACTCTACAAGCCTCTGGTTTGATATAGGAACAAGGACATCAGCTGTTTCCTTTAACTTTCTTAAAGCAGATTCAGCTATTTTTGCCTTCTCGATCCCTTCTGATTTCAAAGGCTTAATCGCTACTACGATTGTCAGGATATCCATATTAGAGGCAATACTCGCAATAAAAGGAGTCGCACCTGAACCTGTCCCTCCACCAAGACAACATGTGAGGAACAAAATATCAGCTCCTTGAATAAGCTCTCTTATTGTCTCTTCATCCTCTTCAGCAGCCTTCCTCCCAATATCTGGATCTGAGCCTGCACCTTGCCCCTTTGTGAGTTTCTTACCAATCTGATATCTTATATGAGCCTTTGTCTCCACCAGATCTGGATAATCAGTGTTAACAGCTATAAACTCAACATCTTCAATTCCCTCTTCAATTAGATTATCGATTGCATTTCCTCCTCCGCCTCCTACACCCATTACTTTTATCTTTATCGGTTTATACTGCTCTTCTGCCAGTAAAAATTTCAAAATATTTTCTCTCTCTTCCATCCTTTGCCTCCTAAAAAATTCTACTCATTAATTTTTTGAAGAACCCTTCCCCTCCTGATTGATAGATACCCTTTCTTTCAAAAAAGAGAAGTCCTACTGCTGTTGAAAATTCAGGAGAGGAAACAGATTCTTCGAGCCCTGTTACTCCCATGGGAGTCCCTTTTCTTACTGGAAGATTAAAAACATCTTCAGCTATTTCCTGAATGCCTTCTAAGAGGGAAGTACCTCCTGTTATAACAACTCCTGTGTTCAGACTCTTTTCCATTCCCATTCTCCTGACCTCCTCATAAATCATTTTGAAAAGCTCCTCTGCCCGGGATTGGATTATCTCCCACAGAACCTTTTTAGAATAAATTTTGGGCTGACCACCCCCAACTCTCGCAACTTCAATACTATCATCCTCTTCAAGGGAAGGTGGTGTTGCTCCCCATTTTCTTTTTATCTTTTCTGCTTCTGGAATAGGTGTTCTCAAACCTATAGCTATGTCGTTGGTAAAGTGGCTACCACCAATGGGAAGGGTAAAAGTGTGCCAGAGAAAGCCTCTCTCGTATATGGCAACATCAGTAATCCCAGCTCCAATATCAATTACTGCTACACCAAGGAATTTTTCATCCATGGTTAAAACAGCTTCAGCAGAAGCTATAGAACTTGGGACAATACCCTTTACACTTATTCCGCTCTCTGTTACACATTTGACAAGGTTTGAAGTTGCAGTTATTGAATTTGTTATTATGTGAACATTTACTTCTAACCTTATTCCAGTCATTCCAACAGGCTCAAGAATTCCAGGCATATTGTCCACAATAAATTCCTGAGGAAGAAACTGAATTATCTCTATGTCAGGGGGAATTGAAATAGCTTTGGCTGCCTCTATGACCCTTTCTTTATCCTTTTTTGTAATCTCCCTATTTTTACCACTTACAGCAACCATTCCCCTGCTGTTAAAACTTCTTATATTGACTCCTGAAATGGATATCCAGGCAGAATCAATATCAACAGCTGACATTATTTCCGCAGACCTTATGGATTCTTTTATTGCATCCTTTGTTCCCTGTAAATCAACGATCGAACCATGAAGAACGCCCCTTGAGTCAACAACACCCACACCAATTATTTCAACTTCTTGCTCAGAAATCTTGCCTACAACAGTTGCAATCTTTTTTGAGCCCACATCAAGTCCTACAACAATCCTATCTTTTCTTCCCATCCCGACCTCCTAATCCAACTGATTTTTCAAAAAATATTTTCATATCTTTTCACCTTACGCTTCCAATTTTATTTTTTCCTGAAAAATTGGGAATCAAAGAGCCTTCCTTCAATCCAGATACTTTTAAATAGGCTCTTTCCCTATCGTAAAATCCAACATAATCAATCTGTCCGAATTCTTCCTTCAAGGCTTTTTCAATCGCTAAGAACCTTTCAAATTTATCAATAAAATCAGACTCTCCAAGATAAACTTTTACTGAAGAATCTTTAATCTTAACCGTCATATTAAATGGATTGGAAACATCAACCTCTTCAAGATATTTATCATAACCAAGATTTTTTATCTCCTTGACAAAAGATATGGCAATTCCCATTGCAATTTTATTCTTCAAAGAAACTCCTTTTATCAATGGAAGAGATCCTATCTCTTCAACTTCCTTTACAATCTCGCCATTCTCATCTACAATGTAAAATTTAGAATCTTCAGCAATTGCAATTCCTTCTCTCTCTTCTAAAAATACTTCAAGGGTTGAAGGAAGGACTTTTTTGATTTTAACATCCTTTACATAGGGATTTCGCATGATAAATTCTTTTATTTTCTCTGTATCAGCATAAAGAATACTTCCAAATAAATTACTTCTAATCATCGCTTCTATTTCATTTCTCATTTCCTGACTCATTGCGTGGACCTTTACATCTTTTATTTTCAAAAAATCCCATTTGCTGGCAAAATTTTTAAACATAACCCATCCATAAGAAAAAAGTCCGATGAAAAGGAAAAAGAACAAGAATACCAGAATTTGTTTTAAGGAGAAGAGCTTCTTCCTTTTGGAAGATACAATCTGTCTTCTTCTCCAGAATTCTGAGTTTTGCCGTATAACCATATAAGAACTCCTATTCATTCTTCAGCTTCTCCACCAATAAATCTGCAACTTTGTAGATATCTCCAGCACCCATGGTAATAACAATGTCATTCTTCTGAATTATATCCATAACAAAATTTGGAATTTCTTCAATCTCCTCAACATAGTAAACATTCCTGTGTCCCATATCCCTTGTAAGCTCCATAAGCTTTTCAGAATCAACACCTTCAATTGGCTTCTCTCCTGCTGGATAAATTTTTGTTAAAACTATTACATCGGCATAGAGAAAAGCTCTCGCAAAATCGCCCATCAGTTCAGCCAATCTTGTATAGCGGTGGGGCTGAAAAATAAGAACAACTCTTCTTCCCCATCCCTTCTTGGCTGAATCCAGGGTAGCATATATCTCTGTTGGGTGATGTCCATAATCGTCAACAATCATTATATCTTTTATAATTCCTTTTACTTCAAACCTTCTATCTGCTCCAGGGAATTGTTCGAGAGCTTCCGCAATTGTATCCATTGAAATTTCAAGTTCGTTGGAGACCGCAATCGCAGCGAGGGAATTAAGTATATTATGAGAACCTGGTATCTGGAGCTTAAACTCTCCTACTCTTTCATTTCTTATATTCAATATAAAGGAAGTTTTGTTCATTTCATATTTCATTTCTGTTGCGAAAAAGTCTGCTTGTGGTGTAAAACCGTATGTTATAACCCTCCTCTCCATGTAAGGCAATGTCTCCTGGACATAGGGGTTGTCAAGACAGGCAACTATTGAACCGTAAAAGGGAACCTTATTGGCATAGGTGATAAAGCTTGATTTTAACTCTTCAAAATCCTTGTAGCAGTTGAGATGTTCTCTGTCAATGTTGGTTATAACAGCAATTGTTGGATAAATTTTTAAAAATGTTTTGTCTGATTCATCTGCTTCAGCAACAAAGAAATCGCTCTTTCCCAATCTTGCTGAAGAGCCAAAGGTTTTGAGTCTTCCTCCTACAATGACTGTTGGATCATGACCTGCATAATGAAGGATAAAGGCAATCATTGATGTTGTCGTAGTTTTACCGTGAGCTCCAGCAACTGCTATCCCTGTCTTCACCCTCATCAATTCTGCAAGCATTTCAGCCCTTGATATTATTGGAATTTTCAGTCTTTTCCCCTCAACAATCTCAGGATTATCAGAAAGGATTGCGGATGAGTAAACTATAAGATCTACATTATGAACATTTTCAGGAGAATGACCTATTGAAATGGGAACCCCGAGTTTCCTGAGTCTTTTAACTGTATCACTCTCCTTTATGTCTGAACCAGAAACAGAAAATCCAAGGTTGAATAGAACCTCTGCAATTCCGCTCAAACCTGTTCCTCCGATTCCTATACAGTGGATTTTCTTTATTTTCCCAATTCTAAACATTCTCCCTCATCTCCTTTAAAATTGTTTGGGCAATTCTGATGGAGGAATCCTTTTCAACCAAACTCCTTCCTTTTTCCTCCATTTCTTCAATCAACTCTTGATTTTCAAATAGTTTAATTATTTTTTCAGCAAGGGTCTTACTCGAAAGTTCATTTTCCAGAATAACTTCCACCACTCCCTTTCTCTTCAATTCCATTGCATTTTTTAGCTGATGAGAGCCAGCGGATCTTGCAAAGGGTATAAGGATAGAAGCCTTCCCTGCAGAGAGAATCTCAAAAATCGTCGATGCACCCGCTCTTGTAACAAGTATGTCAGATTTTGCAAAATATTCCCATATATTATTAAAGAATGGTTGAACATCCCAGACAAAATTGAATTTTTTATATTCCTCAATGATCTTCTCATAATCCATTTCCCCTGTTGAATGGAATACCCTCAACTTTTCTATCTTTTCTTTAAGCTCTGGAATTGTCTTTAAAAAAGCTTCATTTAAAATGGAAGAACCCTGGCTTCCACCAAAAACAAGGATTGTAAAGTAATCGCTTTTTTCCCTTTTAATCTCAAAAAACTCATCCCTTACAGGATTTCCAGTGTAAACACCTTTTTTCCCAAAGAACTTTCCTGATTCTCTAAAGGAATAAAAAACTTTTCTGACAAAAATTTTTAGAATTCTATTGGTTAAACCTGGTTGGTAATTCTGTTCATGAATAAAGGTGGGAATCCCCTTCAACCAACCTGCAAGAATAATTGGACCTGATGAGTATCCCCCCATCCCAAGGATACAGTGGGGCTTTATTCTTTTAACCTTCTCAAAAGCATC
>JBBIMS010000031.1:0-2529 GCA_037444285.1 Candidatus Aminicenantota bacterium
ACCACAACAGTTGGACATAGCTCTGAAAGAGCAAAGGAGGACAGGAGAACTTCTCGGTGAAATTCTGGTAAATTTGGGATTTATTTCTCAGGATGTTCTCTCCTCAACTCTTGCCTCTCAATCGGGCGTTGAATATCTTGATTTGAAGAGGGCAGTTGTGGAGTCAGAGGCTCTTGAGCTTGTTCCAGAATCCTTTGCAAGAGAAAGAAAGATAATTCCAATAGCTCTTCAGAATAATGTTTTAACAGTTGCTATGTCCAATGTTTTTGATGTAGAAACAATAACAGAGTTGGAGAGGTTGACAAAAAAATTGATAAAGGTTGTCTCCGCTCCAGAGCAGGAAATCTTGAGTGCCATCGATTCCAATTATATTGGTGGAGCTTCTATTGATGAACTTATCGAGGACAGTGTTAGACTTGCAACAAGATTTGTTGGAGCTGAGGTGGCAATTGCAGAAGAAGCTCCAATTGTAAAACTTGTCGACCAACTAATTTTCAAAGGGGTAAAGGAAGGAGCAACAGATTTACACATTGAGCCTGAAGAGAAAATTGTCAGGACAAGGTACAGGATCGATGGGATCCTTTACAGCGGTCCAACTTTTCCAAAAAGCCTTCAGCCATCTATTACAGCAAGGCTGAAGATAATGAGCGGAGCAAACATTGCAGAGACAAGACTCCCTCAAGATGGAAGGATAAAGTTCCAACTTGGGAGGAGAGTTCTTGACATAAGAGCTTCCTTCTTTCCATCCATATACGGAGAGAATATAGCCTTAAGAATTCTTGATAAAACCAGATTGGTCCTTGGTCTTGATCAGCTTGGTTTTAGTGCTGAAAACCTTTCAATCTTTAAAAGATTGATTGAAAAACCATACGGGATCATTCTTGTTACAGGTCCAACAGGCTCAGGAAAGACAACAACCCTCTATGCAGCTCTCTCCTACCTGAATTCCCTTGAAAAGAACATAATGACTGTTGAGGATCCTGTGGAATATGAATTTCCAATTATAAGACAGTCCCAGGTGAATCCAAAGGCTGGGTATACTTTTGCTGAGGCGATGAGGGCAATCTTGAGACAGGATCCCGATATAATATTTGTTGGCGAAATGAGGGATAGAGAAACTGTTGATATGGCAATAAGAGCAGCTTTGACAGGTCACCTTGTTCTTTCAACCCTCCATACAAATGATTCCATAAGTGCAATTCCCCGTTTAATTGATATGGGAGCAGAACCATTTCTAATTTCAGCCACAGTTATTGGTGTTGTTGCCCAGAGATTGGTTCGTCTAATTTGTGAGAATTGCAAAGTCCCCTATCAACCTCCAGAAGACATTCTAAAAAGGATAGGATGGCAGAAAGGGGTTCCCACCTTTTATAAGGGTGAAGGTTGCCCAAAATGTGGGAAAAGGGGTTATAGGGGAAGGACGGGACTATTTGAAATCTTTACCATTACTGATAGAATAAGGAAACTTATAAATGAAAAAGCTGATTTTGTGAAATTAAAGGAAACTGCTCTTGAGGAAGGGCTTGTTACCCTTTTTGAGGATGGAATTGAGAAAGCAAAAAATGGTCTTACAACCATAGATGAGGTCATTAGAGTAACCTTTGGAGAGTTCTAATGCCCTATTTTCAGTATAAAGCAAGGGATGGCAAAGGGAAGGAAGTAAGAGGAGTTGTTATAGCTGAGAACGAGAGTGCCCTCTCCTTAACCCTTGAAAGGATGAACCTTTACCTCATAAAGGCAAAGGAGGTAAAGAAGGAAAGGGAGAGTCTTAGACCTGTTGGAGTCAAAAGAAGGGATCTAATAACTTTCACAATCCATCTGTCCACTTCCCTTGAAGCAGGGATTGCATTGATAACAGCAATAAGGGATTTTGCAGAGAGTACAGAAAATCTGAAATTTAAAGAAGTTCTAAATGATATTGTAAAACAGCTGGAAGCAGGAGCATTTTTGTCTGATGCAATGAGCAAATATCCGAGGGTTTTCTCCGAGCTTTATGTGAATATTTTAAGAGCGGGAGAGGCAACAGGAAATCTTGATATGGTTCTAAAGGACCTTGTGAGATTCCTGGAATGGCAGGAGGAACTTGCTTCCCAGGTTAAGCAGGCTTCCATATATCCAGCCTTTGTTATTTCTTTGATAATTGGTGTAATTACAATAATGATGACATTTACTCTACCCAAATTTTTCCCAATTCTAAAGAGTTTTAATGTGGAACTTCCTCTACCAACAAAGATAATAATGACGGTTTCGACATTTTTTGCCAATTATTGGTGGGCAATCATTGGAGCAATTATTGGCTTTTTTTTAATCTATATTATGACAAACAAAACTCCAGACGGAAGAAGATTCTGGGACAGATTAAAACTTCATATACCAGTTTTTGGGAGCTTAAACAGAAAAGTTGCTCTTTCCAGATTCTCTCACTATCTAAGTATACTCTACAGAGCTGGTATTGGAATTGTCCAGGCTCTTTACATAGTGGAGAAAATTGTGGGAAATGCAATAATTGCCGATGAAATTAAGAGGGTG